>JAOADD010000071.1 GCA_026417495.1 Ignavibacteria bacterium | reverse complement strand
TTAATGTCCCTGCATCACCACATATCATACCAACATTATTATTAAGCATATATATATCATTTTGAAAATTACCTTGTGGTTTTGGATTTTGCCAATACCATTGAGAATATAGATTATATGAAAGTAATATTTGAATTATTAAAATATATAGAATTGATTTTTTATTGCGAGTCATAGGGTATTAAATTATTCCTTGACAAAAAAAAAAAGTAATTTTACAATGTAAAATTAAAATATAATATTATGAAAAAAATAGTTTATTTTATCCTATTCTTATTACCCTTCGTAATTATCCTTTTGGTATTAAGTTCCATCACGACTGGCAATGATAGAGTTTATACTGGTATTGATATAAAAGTATACAAAAATACTGACAGCGAAATTGTCCTAGTCCAGGATGCTTTTGTACGAGTAAAGGGTGTTAATAATAGTTATTGTGAAACCTGTTATACGAGTTATTCCGGTAAATGCCGTAAACAAATAAATCAAGCAGGGTATTATAGTTTTTGTGCATCTAAAGACAATTATGAAGATGGAAAAACAGTGTATGTTTCTGGCGGGACTATGGAAGTTTACTTGTACCTGGATAATTACGGTTCCTGCGAACCATGCTTATACCCAGAAGGTAAAGAGAAATGAGAAAAGTAAAATGATAAACGAGTGCAGAGTAAAGAGTTTAATTTAGGAAATTAGTTCGCGTAGTTTATTTATCTTTTTAATAGTTTCTTCCCGTTTTTGTTTTTCTTTTTCTATTACTTCTTTTGATGCCTTTTCAAGAAATCCTGTATTGGAAAGTTTCTTTTCTAAACTGGATAAATAATTCTCAAGTTTTTCTAATTCCTGTTTATATTTATTCTTTAGTAAAATGTCACTTTCAGAATCAATTTTTGATAGCAGGTACAATTCATAATTTGTCAGGACACCTGTAATATATTTTTCAGGTTTTAAATTTTGTTTTTCAATTACTGTTGTGTTTACCTTACATAAATTATTTATAAATGGTATTAGTTCATTAATTAAATTCATTCTGACTCCGTCACTGGTTGTTATGAACAAATCACATATATTTTTATGAGGAATCATACTTTCAATTTTTAAATTCCTTACAGTGTTAATAATCTCTTTAAATTCATCGAACTTTTCTTCAATTTCAATATTAATATTAGCTTCACTATACTTGGGGAACTCTGATGTGGAAATAGAAAGTTCTTCCCTGCCTTCCTGTATAAGGTGCCAGAGTTCTTCTGTAACAAACGGAATTGCAGGGTGCAGCATTTTCAAAATTTGCTCATAAATTTCTATAGCATTATTAATAATGTTTTTACTACTATTCTTATGTAAATTAACTTTTACTTTTAGACATTCAATATACCAATCGCAAAAGTCACTCCATACAAAATTATATAATGCTTTTGTATATTCATTTAATCTATACTCATTCAGGTTTTCTGTAATTTCGTTTAAAGTATGATTTAGTCTACTAATAATCCATCTATCAATTAAATCTTTTTCTATCGGTTCATCGGTTTTAGATTTTAATTCATATATATTTTTCTTGTTGAGCATAAGAAATCTTCCCGCATTCCACAGTTTGGTGATGAAATTTCTACCAATTTCAGTTTTTTCTACATCATAGAGTACATCATTACCAATAGGAGCAAGATAAATTAAAGTAAATCTTAAAGCATCAGTGCCATACTTTTCCATTACTTCTAATGGGTCAGGAGAGTTGCCAAGAGTTTTTGACATTTTTCTACCTTTTCCATCTCTAATTATAGAATGGAAATAGACATCTTTGAATGGAATTTTTCCCATATATTCCAGCCCTGCCATAATCATCCTAGCAACCCAGAGAAAAATAATATCTGCAGCGGTAGAGAGAAAATCTGTAGGATAGTAGTAATTCAACTCTTCGTTGTTCCTGTTTTTTTCTTCATCGTTTTCCCAATTGAACACACTAAAAGGCCAGAGCCAGGAAGAAAACCAGGTATCAAGCACATCTTCATCCTGAACCCAATTTTCAATATCAGATGGTGGATTAATGTCGCAATACATTTCACCAGTTTCTTTATGGTACCAAATAGGTATTTGGTGCCCCCACCAGAGCTGTCTTGAGATACACCAATCCCTAATATTTTCCATCCAATGATTATAAACTTTTACATATCTTTCAGGATGAAATTTTATTAATCCATTATTAACAGCATCAATAGCAGGTTTAGCTAATTTTTCCATTTTTACAAACCACTGGTCAGATATCATTGGTTCTATAACAGCCTGAGATCTATCTGCAATAGCAATATTATGAGTATATGGTTCTTCTTTTTCAAGAAGTTTTAAAGATTTCAATTTTTTAACGACTTTGCTACGAGCCGTATTAACATCTAAACCTTGAAATTCACCTGCAACTTCATTAAGTATGGCATCTTCAGTTAGTATATTTACAATTTCAAGATTATGCCTTTGCCCAACATCAAAATCGTTCATATCATGACCAGGTGTTATTTTCAAAGCACCAGTTCCAAATTCCATATCTACATAAGAATCAGCGATAATTGGGACAATCCTATTAACCAGTGGGACAACAACTTTTTTACCAATATAGGATTTATACCTATCATCATTGGGATTAACAGCAACAGCAGTATCGCCAAACATAGTTTCTGGACGAGTGGTAGCAATTATAAGAAAATCATTTTCCTGTTTATATAAAGGATATTTGACAAAATATAATTTGTCTTTAACTTCTTTATAAGAAATTTCATCATCGCTTAATGCAGTTTTTGTAATCGGATCCCAATTAATAATTCTTTTTCCGCGGTAGATTAAACCTTTTTTAAAAAGATCAACAAAAACTTGCTTCACAGCTCGAGATAGTCCTTCATCAAGCGTAAAACGCTCTTTTGACCAATCTACCGATACACCAAGTTTTCGAAGTTGCTTAAGAATAATTCCACCATGCTTTTCCTTCCAATCCCATACATATTTTAAAAATTCTTCACGAGAAAAATCTTTTCTTGATTTACCTTGTTGAGCAAGGCTTTTTTCAACCATAATTTGAGTAGAAATTCCTGCGTGGTCCATACCAGGAACCCAGCATACTTCATAACCCAGCATTCGCTTCCACCTGCAGTAGATATCCTGAATCGTATTATTTAGAATATGCCCAATGTGTAAAATTCCTGTTACATTTGGAGGAGGTATTACGACGCTAAATTTTTCTTTCTCTTTATTTACTTTTGAGTGATAAATTTTTCTTTCTTCCCAGAACTCTCGCCATTTATCTTCTATAGATTTGTAGTCATATTTAGGAGGTATTTCTTTCATAACTAAATAATATTTTCATTTTTACATATAATTTCATAAGCAAGATCTAAAAATGCAATTGCACCAACTGAATTTATTTTATAAAGGCATAAAGGTTTACCATAGAATGTTGCTTCATTCAGTAAGTTTGAAACAGGGATAACAGTGTTTAATATATAAGATTTATATTTCAATCTTAATTCTTTTTCTGATATTTCAGTGACTTTAGAGTACTTTTCATACATATTGAAAACAATACCTTCTATTTCAAGGTTTGGATTTGATGTATCTCTTAACCAATTAACAAATTGAATTAATTTATCTACTGCTTCTAATGATAAATGTCCACTCCTAATAGGAATGAGAATTGAATTTGAAGTGTTTAATGCATTTGTTGTAATTCCTGTAAGAATAGGAGGACAGTCAATTATGATATAATCATACTGATTTCTAATAGTTTTTAGTGCTTTCTTTAGAACAGAACGATCATTTGTAGATTTTGAAAACTTTTCATCAAGTCTTATTGAATTAATATTTGCAGGGATAAAATGTAGATATTTTAAATCAGTATTATGAATTGTGAATTTAATTGATTTAGATAAGTTAAAAATATCGGAAATTCCTGCTTTAATTTTATTCTGTGTAAATCCAAGAGCAATTGCAGAAGCACCAAATGGGTCTGCATCAATAAGTAAAGTTTTCTTTTCTGCAACAGCAAGTGATGCAGCTAAATTAACCGCTATAGTAGTTTTTCCAACTCCACCTTTCGGTATACAAACTGAAATTACTTTACTCATTCATAAAATTTAAATTTTAAAAAATATCATATTCAAAATTCTTAATCAAACCTAAAAATCTAAAAATAAAATTAATCGAATTCATTAAAGATCAGAAAAGAAAATATTGTTGTTATTAATAATAGCAAATGGTTTACATTGCACTTCAAAATTGTCAAAGGGAGTATTTCTACTCTTTGAATAAAATTTATTTTTATTTATTCTATACACGCACTCAGTATCAAGAATAGTTAGATTTGCTTTCTCCCCTTCTCTAATTTTAATTTGCTCAAGACCTAAAACTTTTCTTGGATTAATTGAAAGAAGCTCAATCATTCTTTCAATAGTTATATATCGTTTCTTGAGCAAATAGGTATAGGTTAAACTTACAGTAGTTTCTAATCCAATAATTCCAAATGGAGCAATACTCATAGGTAATAGTTTTTCTTCGTTCGAATGTGGAGCGTGGTCAGATGCAATCACATCTATAATATTTTCAGATATAGCATTTAATATTGCTTCAACATCTTTTTTTGTTCTTAATGGAGGATTCATTTTTGCATTAGTCCCAAAATTTATGCATGCTTCTTCATCAAGTATAAAATGATGTGGGCAGACTTCGACAGAAACATTCAAACCTTCACATTTTGCTTCCTTTATTATTTTAATTGACTTTTCACAGGATATATGTTGAATGTGGTAAAGTGCATCTCTGTTTTGTTTTAAAAGTAAAATATCTGATGAGATAACAGATGATTCACTCTCTTCAGGTATACCATTTAGTTTCAGGAGTTTAGAAATCTTTCCTTCATTTACAACTCCGTTACTATGAAGGTTATAATTTTCAGCGTGTTGTAAAAACGGGAATTTATATTTTGCAGAATATTTAAATCCCTGATTAAGCAATTCAGAATTTAAAACAGGACTTCCGTCATCAGTAAATGCAATTGCTCCCGCTTTTAAACAATTTTCGATATTAGATAATTTTAGTCCTTTTCTTTCCTTTGTTAAACATGCAGTTGTATAAATATCAACAATATTATCTTTAGATTTTTCATAAATGTAATCTATAATTTCAGGAGAATCAACAGGTGGATCTGTGTTTGGCATTAAAAGAACACCTGTAAAACCACCATTAGCAGCAGCCTGTGAGCCCGTAAAAATGTCTTCTTTATAAGTCTGACCAGGCTCTCTAAAATGTGTATGCATATCAAACAAACCAGGAATAGCAGTTTTACCTGTTAGATCAATTGACTTAGTATTGTTGAGTAAAATTTTTTCTCTTGTTAATCTGGCGATTTTTCCATCAAGGATGAGTAGATTAAATGTACTGTTTAATTTATCTAAAGGTGAGATAACTTTAATATTTTCTAAAATCAAATTCATCAGTGGGCAATACAGGATTCGAACCTGTGACCTCTTCCGTGTGAAGGAAGCGCGCTAACCAACTGCGCCAATTGCCCATATTTAACCACCAATAAGGAAATTCCATAATAAAGAATCAAGAATTAAAATAACAGCAGCAGAAATAACAAATGCTTTAATTGTAGAAAGTCCCACCCCTTGAGCACCTTCCGTAGTTTTAAAGCCATAAAAACATCCAATTGAAGAAACAGAAACACCAAAGAAAAGTGCTTTAATAATAGCTGCGAATACATCTTTCATTAAGAAATTGTTCCTGAACCCATTCATAAAAGAAGTAGGAGGGACTTCAAGAAAAACTACTGCTGCTAAATATGAACCAAAGATTGCAACAGCACTCGCATAGATAACAAGTACAGGCATCATCAAAGTTGTTGCAACAACTCTTGGCATAGCAAGATATCTAACAGGGTTGATTGCCATAGACTCTAAAGCATCTATTTGTTCCGTTACTTTCATTGTTCCAATTTCTGCAGAAATAGAAGCACCCACTCTACCTGCAAGTACTATTGCAGAAAGAACAGGACCAAGTTCAAGAATAATTGCTTTAGAGGTTGCGGAGCCAAGAAAGTTCTTGGAAATCAAATCTCCAATCTGATAAGATGCTTGCCAAGAAGCCACAACACCAGTAAAGAAACCTATAATTGAGACAAGCAATAATGAATTCACACCCACATGAACCATCTGGTTTATTATTAACCTTCTATCTCTAAAAACTCTATGTAAACTTTTAATAATTCCAATAAATAAAATGGTAAAATTACCTATATCTGTAAAGAAATTTATGAAGCGCTCATATAATACAATTATAAACTTTTTTGTGTACATAATATTTTATCAACTTTTTTTATAAACTTTTAGCTGTAAAAGTTTATTCCCTTCTTTTTTATTTACGATAAAAATCAGGTCTTTATATTCAATCCTATCATTTAAATTTGGTATTTTACCAGTTATAAATTGCAAAAATCCACTTAATGTTCTATACTCATCACTTTGTTCGGGAATTTCAGTATTAAAATATTCATTAAATTCTTTAATTTCAATAATAGGATTTACCAGATAAACACCAGATTCATCTTTTTGAATTTTAATACTCTCAATGTCGTATTCATCTTCAATTTCACCGACAATTTCCTCTATGATATCTTCAAGAGTCACAAGTCCTTCCACACCACCATGCTCGTTTATAACTATTCCCATTTGTATTCTCTTTTTTTGGAACTCTTTAAGAGTTTCCCCTATTCTTTTTGTTTCTGGTATAAATGTGGCTGTTCTTAATATATCCTGTAAAACTATTAGCCCACGATACTCTGCAGCACTTATTAAATCTTTTGAGTATAAGATACCAACTATATTATCAATTGTTTCTTTATATACAGGTATTCTTGAATATCCCTGTTCTATAATAGTCTCAATAATTTTATCTCTTGGTGAATCTATCTCTATAGCAACAATATTGTTTCTCGGCACCATTATATCTTTTACCATTTTATCATTAAATTCAAATATGTTTTGTATAAGTTGATGTTCAGTGGAATCGATAACACCAGATTTTACACCTTCTTCAATAATGTATTCAATTTCTTCTTGAGAACTAACTTCTTCCAACTTTGAGGTAGGTTCAATGTTAATAATTTTAAGAATATAGTTGCCAGTCTTTTCTAAAAGGAAAATAAAAGGTTTGAATATTGAATAGAATAACTTAATTGGTCTTGCTAACCAAAAAGAAACAGGTAGCGTTTTTCTTATTGCTACAACTTTAGGCACAAATTCACCGAGTACTACTGTTAAAAAAGTAATTAATGCAATTCCTGAAACTGTTGTTACAGTGGTAGTAATATTTTCATGCATGCCAAAGAGAGAATATAAAGGATAGAAAATGGAATACATAACTTCATCACCAAACCATCCCAAAAGCAAGTTAACAAGTGTAATACCTAATTGTGTTGCTGAAATATATTTTTCAATTTTAGCTTTAGTACTGCTAACAAGAACTGCTTTTTTATTCCCTTTTTTTATAAGGGAAGCAAGTTCAGAATCCCTAACTCTTATAAGAGCATATTCAAAAGCGACAAAAATACCATTACTAATAATAAGGGCAAAAACAATAAACATTTGGAAAAACTGAGATTCAATATTATCCATGCTTAACTTAATTAAATAAATAAATTTCCTCAAAAAGTTGGCACATCAAAACACTCAACGAAATTTCTTTAAAAATTCAAGTCTTTTTTTAAGTTTTTCTTTTGGAACGAGTAATTTATCTTTTCCAAAAATAGCTTCTTCCTGTGAATTGAAAACTAGTTCGAATTCATCACTCATAACAATTGCTTCTTCTGGACATACTTCTTCACATAATCCACAAAAAATGCATCTCACCATATTAATTTCAAATTTTTCAGGATAGCGTTCTTTTTCTAATTCCGTTTCTGCTGCTTGAACTTCAATTGCAAGCGCAGGACAAACTCTAGAACACAAGCCACATGCTACACATCTTTCCCTACCATTATCTTCTAAAACCAAAACAGGACGTCCTCTGAATGATGCAGGAGGTTCCCATTTTTCCTCTGGATATTGTCTTGTGAATTTAGGTTTAAAAATTTCTTTAAATGTTAAGATAAGACCTTTTAATATTTGAGGAATATATGTCTTTTCTAAAAATGTTAAATCTTTTTCTTTAACTATTGGCATAAAACAAAGTTATTTGGTAAGAACCATCTTTTTTGAATCTCTGAATTTTTCAGTTATGATAGAATAAAAATACATACCACTTGATAAATTCAAATTAGCAGCATTAAAATCAACTGAATATTTACCTGCTTTTAAATTTTGATTATCAATTAATCTAATCACCTCATTACCTAAAATATCATACACAATTAAGCTCACTGTTTGATTCTCAGGTATTGTAAATTCTATCAAAGTTAATGGATTAAAGGGATTTGGGTAATTTTGTTTCAGAGAGTAATTTTCAACAATCTCATTTTTGTATTTTACTAAACTCGGATAATTAAGTTGAACTCTAAAAGTATCTTTTTGAAAATTCGATGGATTAGAATATAAATATGCTTTAATAACAATAGTACCAGTTCCAGCAACAAGACCCATAACATCAATCGTCATAGTATCAATTTGATTTGGTTGTAATGTGATGGGTGGAAATGGATATGGTGGTAAAGTGTCAATTTCAGGTGCGAAACAGTATCCGCCAGCGCAAAGTTGTGATGTCCATGTTGGTGGTAAGTTGTTTAAAACTCTTACATACTTAAATGATAAAGGAGTTGAAGAGGTATTTTTTAATATTCCTTTTGTAACAGTAGGGTTTATACTTGAAGTATCACCTTGAACAATTGGTGGCGATATTCTATAAAAAACAAAAGATTGACCATATCCATTAATAGAAACAATAATGATTAATAACAAAAATAATAGCATTCTTTTCATAATAAATAATTGTAATTTAGTTTAATAAAAGAACATTTTTTACAATATAACTTAAATTAAAATGACTTAAAATGTAATTTTTTATATAATAAACATAGGTTATCTTTGTAAATAAACATGAAAACTATAGGTGTAATATTAGGTTCAGGTATTAAGTTAAAATCATTCGAAAAATATATTCATAATGTTATTAATATAAAGTCTAGTGGCGTTCATAAAAAAGTAATTAAGGAGTTAATTTTTCAGAAAAATAGATTAATCATATTTCAGGGTCGTTCTCATATATACGAGACTCAAGATTTTGAGCAAATTTTCTATAATGTAAATTATGCAAAAGAAAATAATGTAAAATTAATGATAATAACAAATGCCTCTGGTGCTATTAATCCATTTTTCAAAGTATCAGATTTAATGCTAATGAATTCGCATATTAATTTTATGGGTAAATTTTTGAAAAATTGGCAAAACATCACTTATTATGACAAAAAACTAATAAATCACATATATGAAATTGCCATAAATAATTCCTTTGATATAAAAAAAGGTGTATACTGTGCTTTACTTGGTCCTACTTATGAAACTCGTAATGAAATAAAGTTTTTAAGAAAAATTGGAGTTGACTCTGTTGGAATGTCTACTGTACCAGAGATTTTTCTTTGTTCCAAATATGGCATAAAAACAATAGGTATTTCAATTATAACAAACCTTCTCAAAGAATTCTCAACAGAAATTATAGACCACAGCATAGTAATTAATTCAGCATCAAAATCTTCAAAGAAACTTGAAAAATTATTAGAATTAATTTTAACACATTATGATAATTGACACCCATTCCCACCTATATTACCCTGAATTGAAAAGTAAACTTAAAGAAATTATTGATAGAGCAAAGTCTAATGGTGTAGTAAAAATTATAATTCCAGCAGTTAATGTAGAAACATCACGAGAGGTTATTTCAATAGCAGAAAAATATTCTGAAATTTATGTCGCGTTAGGAATCCATCCAACAGAAGTTAAGAATTCTAAGACCAAAGATATAGAAAAAATAAATGATTTATTGGGACATGAAAAAGTTGTTGCAGTAGGTGAAATTGGCTTGGACTATTATTGGGATAAGGACAACATTGACAACCAAAAATACTATTTCTCTGAGCAAATTAAAATAGCAATTGAAAAAGAACTACCTGTTATTATTCACACAAGAAATTCAATTGAAGATACAATAAGAATAATTGAAGAAATCTCAAGTCCTAAACTTAAAGGACAATTTCATTGTTTCAGTGGGAATTTTGAAAATCTACAGAAAATTTTGAATTTTAAAAATTTTTTTATCTCATTTTGCGGTAATATTACATATAAAAATAATAAGAGTGCAACACTAATAAAGAATATCCCACCAGAAAAATTACTTTTTGAAACAGATAGTCCTTTTATGACACCTTCTCCAATAAAAGACAAGATAAACGAACCTGCAAATATAGTTTACACAATTTCAAAAATCTCAGAATTAATCGGGGTAAACTATAATGAATTGATTAACATTGTAAGCAACAATACTTACAAGTTATTTTCTAAACTTAAAGAAGAAAATTAGAATAATTAAATTTAATTTTTTAATATAATTATCATAATTTTAAACAAGTTAATAGGTTCATATTAATAATTACATTAATATTTTAAAGTAAATATATATATTGACAAAAGGATAGAAAATATATATATTTAAAAAAAATAATCAAAAATGAGAAAGAACTTCGCAATGCAAAAATTGTATTATTCGATTAGTGAAGTAAGTAAAATAACTGATTTAGAACAATATGTATTAAGATACTGGGAAACAGAGTTTGAACAGTTAAAACCAGCAAAAAATTTAGCAGGTAATCGAATATATACAAATAAAGATATAAAATTAATTTTATTAATTAAAAAACTGCTAAGAGATGAGAAATATACAATTGAAGGTGCGAAGAAAATATTAAAATCGTATCTTCAGAAAGAAGATAAAAAAGTAGGTACACCACTTGCTAGAGAAAATGAAACGAGCAGTAAAGAAAGCAGCAGAGGTGAATTAAAATTATTTAAATCAGAAGATGAGAACAAAAAAGAAAGTAAAGATGAAAAATTAAAAAATGATCTTAAAGAATTAAGGAATTTTCTGAATAATTTACTTAATGAATTAGAATAATTTTATATATTTTTATAATGGTTAACAAAACAATTTAATGTTATACTTAAGTAATGAATATTGTAGTTATAGGTAGTGGATTTGGGGGAATATCAGCTGCAATTAGATGTTTATCCAAAGGACATAAAGTTACGATATTTGAAAAACTTAAAAAACCTGGTGGTAGAGCTTTTTGGTTTGAAAAAGATGGGTTCACTTTTGATGCAGGTCCCACTGTAATAACAGCTCCATGGTTATTTGAAGAATTATTTTCATTATTTGATAAAAAATCAAAAGATTATTTTCAATTAATCAAGTTAGAACCATTTTATAAGATATTTTTTAATGATAGAAACATTTTCACTTATAGTAAGGATAGTATTATCAATGAAGTTATTAAATTCAACGTAAATGATGCAGATGGATATAGGGAATTTTTAAAGTCTTCAAAAAAAATATTTTATAAAGGATTTTCATTAATCGACAAACCATTTATTACTCTCAGGAGTATGTTGAAAATTCTACCTGATTTAATAAAACTTAGAGCTGATAAGTCTGTTTATAAATTCGTTTCTGAATATATACAAAATGAATACTTAAGAAGAGCATTTAGCTTTCATCCTTTATTTATTGGTGGAAATCCATTCAAAACTACGAGTATTTATGTATTAATTCATTATTTGGAACAGAAATGGGGGGTTTGGTATGCTATGGGAGGTACAAATTCTATAGTAAAAGGATTATGTAAATTATTTACTGAGCAGGGAGGTAAGATATATTATGATTCAGAGGTAACAAACATTTTATGCGATAAAAAGGGCAGGGGTTCTCGAGCTAAAGGTGTTATCATTAATAAAAAAGAAAAATTTGAAGCAGAAGTAGTAATATGCAATTCTGATATCGCATACACTTATAAAAATCTTATTAATAGGGAGTACAGGAAAAAGTTTACTGATAATAAGATTAATTCATACAAATACAGTATGTCACTTTTTGTAATTTACCTTGGTTTGAAAAGAAAATATGATACTCTCCCCCACCATTCAATTGTGTTCAGTAAATCATATAAAGAATTACTTGATGATATATTCACTAATTACAAAGTACCAGAAGAATTCTCATTATATATTCATAGGCCAACTGCAACCGATTCAAGTATTGCACCTGAAGGTAAGGATTGTCTATACATATTATCTCCAGTTCCAAATTTACTTTCAAGAACAAATTGGAGCACTTTTGGAGAAATTTATAAGAATAAAATTTTAGAATTTCTGGAATACACTTATATGCCTGAATTACGGGAAAATATAGAAATTGAATTTTTTATAACACCGGAATATTTCAGGGACAAACTTAATTCTTATTTAGGTAGTGCATTCTCATTAGAACCGATATTACTTCAATCTGCATACTTCAGACCGCATAATAGAAGTGAGGATGTGCAAAATTTATATTTTGTTGGTGCAGGAACTCACCCTGGAGCAGGAATACCAGGAGTGATAAGCTCAGCAAAAATAGTAGAAAGACTGATTGAAAATAGTGAGGAATCTTAATTTTGTTTAATAAGGCAATCAATATTATTAATTCATTAATTGACTTTATTTTCCCAAAAATTTGCATTGTAACAAATGAAAAACTAGTAGAATCTAATTCCAACCCTTATGTTAAAGATGAAATAATTCAAAATCTTGAGAAATTATCACTATCAGAATTAAGTGAATTAAAAGTTAAAATAAACAATCCTAATTGCTTCAGCTTATATAGATTCAAAAATAATTCTCCGATTCAAACAATTATTCATTATATAAAATATAATGGTTTCAAAAACCTTGGAATTGTATTGGGAGAATTAATAGGGAAAGAATTATTAGCATCTAATTATAGTTTTTTACTTGACTACAATTATATAATTCCAATTCCACTACACAAGAGCAAAATTAGGGAAAGAGGATATAACCAAAGTAAATATATTGCTATTGGTATAAATAAACACTTTAACTTAATGTTTAATGACAATAGTTTTATAAGGAAAAAAGATACATTATCCCAAACAAAACTATCCGTAGAAGAGCGACATGAAAATTTGAAAGATGCATTTGCTGTTATTCCTGAGTATTGTAAAACTTTAAAGGATAAGAAAATCATTCTTGTAGATGATGTAATTACCACAGGTGCAACTATGAAGGAAGCAATAAAAACATTAACAAGAGCAGGGATTTCTGATATTTTTGTTATAAGTGCTGCTTTAACAGTATTTGATTAAGTTTTTTTCTTCTTTTTTGTTTTTTGCTTTTTCTCTTTTAAGTTACTTTCAAATATTTCTTTGTATCTCTCATAATAATAATAGACATATTCAACATATAGGTATGGTTCTTTCCAATTGTTTAATATCGGGGAACGCTGTCTTCCCATTGCCTGGAACATTCCTTTTGTGAGTGTGTCATATCTTGAAGATAGCAATGGTAAATATTCTTTCACTTCATCCCAATTTTTATAATTCTTTTCATCATAAGCAGCAAGTGTCATAGCATCAACAACTCTTCCAAAACCAGCGTTATAAGCAGCCAGAGCAAATTTATATTTATCTTCACCCACACTTTCGAAAGAATTTACTAAAGTTGCAAAATAATAAATTCCTGCAATTATATTATTCTTAGCAGATTTATAATCATCAAGATTTAACTGAGCTTGCAAACCAAAACCAGTCCTTGGCATAAGTTGCATAAGTCCATATGCACCAGCTCTTGATACAGCCATAGAATCGAAATAAGATTCCTGATGAATAATTGCTAAAATTAAACGCCAGTCTATTTTATATTCATTACAGTGTTCAATAATAATTTCTCCGAAATTATTAATAATTCCATCTATGTTTCCTTTAAAAAACCTAATTTTCGGTTGAGGAAATTTGATTTTCCCTGACTCATCAGTTTGTATATCTTCTTCATAACTTATGTATTTATATCTATTAAGATTTAAGTAAAAAATATCGAAAATTTTATACCAATTAGTAAATAACCTACTTAAATTGTTCCTAAAATTGATTTTATTTAATTGAAAATCTTCATATTTTAAAAAAGTATTTTTTGACTTAAATAATTCTGATAGTTCTTGCTTTTCATTCCTCTTTTTACTTTGTTCATTTTCTGATATTGAAAGAATTATTATAAAAGATAAAAAAAGTATTATTAAGAGGATAAATAATTTTTTCTTTGATAGTTTTATCATTAAATATAAAATCTACTGAATGAGAAAAAAAATCAATTCAAAAACCAATAATTACAATAAAATATTAAACCTTCAATTAGAATTAATTGTCTAAATAATGAAAAAGATGAAAGATGAAAACAGAAAATTTGAGTTTGAAAATGATGTTGAGCTAATTGAAAAATTTAAATCTGGAGATAAGAAAGCTTTTAATATAATTGTATTAAAATATCAAAAAATGGTTTATAGTATTGCTAGAAGAATGTTAATATTTCACGATGATGCTGATGAAGTTGCACAAGTAGTTTTTATAAAATTATACAGAACGATAAATCAATTCAGAGGAGAATCTAAACTATCAACATATTTATATAGAATTACTATGAATTACTGTTTAAATCATCTGAAAAAAAGAAATATTGAAATGGGCAGAAAATATAATGAAGAGGATACAGAACCTGCTTACAAGAAAGATAATGCTCTTACAGAAATTCAAAGAAAGGAAAAAGAGAAATTTGTAAGAAATGCAATAGAAAATTTACCACCACAACAAAGGAGTGTATTTATATTAAGATTTTATGAAAATCTTACTTATGATGAAATATCTGAAATTCTTGGAACTTCAATAGGAGGTTTAAAAGCTAATTATTTTCATGCAATAAAAAATATAAAGTTATTTTTTGAAAAGAATAATTATAAAGATATATTTTAATTAAAATGAATAATTCTCAAACAAAATACTTAAATTATTTAGCTGATTATATAAAAGGAAACATTAAAGAATTAAAATTAAAACAAGAAATTGAGCAAGAATTGAAAAATAATGAAGAATTAAGATTAGAATATGAAAATTTAAGAGCAATTTTTTCAGAGTTAGAAAAAAGCAAAGCTTTCAATCCACCAGAATATTATTTTAATAATTTTCTTATAAGGTTGAATAAAAAATTAGGAAATACAATCATCTATAAAATTAAAAAATTTATATTTAATTGGAAATTTGCAATTTCCTTTAGTATTATAATATTAATCATACTTTTTTACCAATTAATTATTAATACTTTTCAAAATAAGAATATAATTCAGATAACATTAAACGATACAAGTATTAAAAAAATGACAGAACAAACATTAGATACTTCAATTACTAATAATGAAGATGTAATAGATAACGAAGAACCTTCTACTGATTTTAAAACGAAAAAAATAGATGATAAAAAGGTAAATAAAATTTCGTCAGAAAATTTTTACAATGAAAACATAATGGAATTTTTAGGTGATGAAGAATTTATAGAATCCCATGATGTAGATTCCGATCTTGAAAATGAGTTTGAAAAGTTACCACAAAATGAACAACAACAAATATTAGAAAAATTAGAAAATTTAAAAATATAAACCATGAAAACTACAAAATGTTTATTAACAGCGTTAATATTATTTTTCATAACTACCACCTGTTTTTCCCAAAAAGATACTGCGGATAAGACAAATAAATTTCGAATAGCATATAAGAAAAAGCTCATAGAGCAGGTAGGATTAAGCGAAGAGGTCGCAGAAAAATATTTAAATATACAAAAAGAATACTTCAGCAGTGCAAAAGCAATAGGTAAAAAACGCAAAGAATTAAGGGAATACATAGAAAGCAATCCAGAAGCATCTGATATAGGGAAAAAATTAGATGAATTATTCGCACTTGATGAAGAAGCATATAAAAATCGAAAGAATTATATAACTGCCATTAAAGAAATATTGACTCCAGAACAAATTGCAAAGACGATGATACTTGAAAAACAAACCCGAAAGATGATGAAAGAGAAATCCAAAGATAAAAAAGATAAAAAGAAATAAAATAAATCAAATTATTGAATTTAAAAGGGCTGTTCTAAATTAAAACAGCCCTTTTTTATTTGATAAAACAATATATTGGAAGACTTAAAAGACTACCTATTATAAATATCCTTAAAATTCGAACTTAAATTAGTTGATTAAAAAATCAATTTCTTATCATTGATATTTAAGAAACAAATTTATATTTTAACAATTTATTTTTTGCTTATGTATGAGTCATTACCAGATAAAGTTAATCTTCCAGAATTAGAGAAAGAGGTTCTCGAATTCTGGAAAAGAGATAATACTTTTGTAAAAAGCATAGAAAGTAAAAATCCTGAAAAATATTACACTTTTTATGAGGGTCCCCCTACTGCTAATGGTATGCCTGGCATCCATCATGTAATCTCTCGAACAGTTAAAGATATAATATGCAGATATAAAACTATGAGGGGTTATATGGTTGAGCGAGTCGCTGGTTGGGATACTCATGGTTTGCCTGTGGAAGTAGAGGTTGAAAAGACTTTAGGAATTCATTCCAAAAAAGAAATAATAGAATTTGGACCTGAAAAATTTAATAAAGCTTGTAAAGAGTCAATTTTCAAATATTTAAATGAATGGGAAGTATTAACAGAAAGAATGGGATACTGGATCGACTTAGATAATGCATATATTACTTTTAAAAACGAATACATTGAATCTGTGTGGTGGGCTCTTAAACAGTTCTTTGACTCAGGAGTAATGTATAAAGGATTTAAAATTCAACCTTTCTGTCCAGTTTGTGAGTCTCCCCTATCTTCCCATGAAGTTGCTTTGGGATATAAAGAAGTAAAAGACCCTTCTATATATATTAAATTTGCTATTACACATCCTGAATTCAAAGGTGTTGACTTTTTAGTTTGGACTACAACCCCGTGGACATTGCTATCGAATGTTGCACTTGCAGTAAATCCTGAATCATTATATACTTTAATTGAATTAGAAAATGGAAATAAATTCATATTAGCTAAGGACAGACTTATAGTAATAAAAGAAAATTATAATATTATAAAAGAATTTTATGGAAAAGAATTAGAAAAGATAAGTTATGAACCATTATTTAAATTTCTGAAATCAGAAAAGAGATCACATTTTGTAACAACGGGCAATTTTGTAACTATGGAAGATGGAACTGGTATTGTTCATATAGCACCAGCATACGGTGAAGATGACTATAATATTGGATTGGAATACGATTTACCAATCTTAATGGCAGTTGGGAAAGATGGTAATGTTATTCAAGAAGTAACTGACTATGCAGGAATGAATTTTAAAACAGCAGACCCGTTAATAATTGATAATTTGAAACAACGAGGTAGATTATACAAGAAAGAGACATATGAACATCAGTATCCATTTTGTTGGAGACATAAAACCCCTTTAATTTATTATGCTACTGATTCTTGGTTTATCAAGACCACAGAATATAAAGATAAAATGATTAAGCTTAATAAAGAAATAAATTGGAATCCACCTGATATAGGAGAAGGTAGGTTTGGTAATTGGCTTGAAGAAAATAAAGATTGGGCATTGTCAAGAAATAGGTTTTGGGGAACCCCCCTACCAATATGGTACTACGTTAATGAAAATGGAGAAGAAATATATGAAATTATTGGAAGTATTGAAGAATTAAAGCAACGAGCGATAAACTTTGAGGAAGTATATCCAGACAATAAAGTAGATCTTCACAAACCATATATAGACGATGTAAAAATAAGGTCTAAAGATGGTAAATATATTATGACTCGCACACCCGAGGTGATTGATTGTTGGTTTGATAGCGGTTCTATGCCATTTGCACAATTTCATTACCCTTTTGAAAACAAAGAAAAATTTGAAAAACACTATCCCGCTGATTTCATTGCTGAAGGATTAGATCAAACCCGAGGTTGGTTTTATTCATTACACGCAATTGGGACATTCCTTTTCAATAAACCAGCATATAAAAATTTGATTGTTAACGGACTTATTCTGGATAAAGAAAGAAAAAAAATGAGTAAGTCTCTCGGAAATGTTGTCAATCCATTAGAAATTCTGGAGGAATATGGTGCTGATTTATTGAGATGGTACTTAGTATACTCTTCCCCTGTTTGGAAATCAAAACCATTTAATGAAGAGGATTTAATAGATATAAGAAATAAATTATTTGACACTGTTATTAATACATTTAAATTTTTTGTTATTTATTCTAATCTTACAGGTTTTGATTATAGAAAGGAAACTATACTAGATCCCCAGAAAAGAAAGCCAATAGATAAATGGTTACTTTCAAGAATTAATTCTGTTAAGAAAGAATACTTAGAATCATTGGATCTGTATGATATAACAAAAGCATCAAGAATCCTATTTGATTTTACAATAGATGAACTTTCTAATTGGTACGTGAGAAGAAATAGAAAAAGGTTCAGAAACCCTGAAGACGAAACGGACAAATTATCCTGCTATCAAACTTTATATGAGGTATTGATTGAGCTAATGATGATGTTAGCACCAATAATGCCATTCTTACCAGAAATTATATATTCAAAACTGACGAAGAAAAATTCATCTATTCATCTTGAAGAATTTACACCAGTTGATGAGAGTATTATTGATGAAAAAGTAGAGGAAGAGATGAGATTAGCACAACTTGTTGTTTATATAGTAAGAGCTATAAGAGTTAAAAATAATTTAAAAGTAAGGCAGCCATTAAAACAAATATTGATTCCAGTTTTAAACAAGAAAGATAAGGAGACATTGCTGAAAGTAAAAGATATTATTTTAGAGGAAGTTAATATAAAAGAGTTAAATATAATTGAAGGTAATTCAGATATTATAACTAAAAAAGCAAAACCAGTATTTAAAGTTATTGGACCTAAATATGGAAAGCAAGTAAAAGAAGTTCAAAAAATAATAAATGATTTAAATACTGACGAAGTATATAAAATAGAGACTGAAGGGAAGATAGAAAAAGGAGGTATTACAATTACAAATGAAGATGTTGAAATTATAACTGAAAATATAGAGGGATGGATTGTAGAACGGGAACAAAATTTAACCGTAGCAGTTGATACGAGATTGACACAGGAATTAATAGAAGAAGGAATAGCGCGTGAATTTATAAATAGAATTCAAAATTACAGAAAGACAAATGACTTTAATGTAAATGAAAAAATAAATATATACACAAAAACAACAGAAGATATAAAAAAAGCAATACTGAATCATATAGAAAAAATAAAAAATGAAGTATATTGTGAAAATATAGTATTTACAGAAAACATAGACACTGACTATTATGAAACAGATATTAATGGTAAGCAATGCACTTTTAAAGTAGAAAAATTAGAATCCTGAAAGGAGTAAACAAATGAAAATCAGAAAAAAATCTACAACAAAAACAAAAAAGAAAATTTCAAAAGAGAAAGTAAAGCAAAAAGTGAAAAAATTAATAAAGAACAAAATAAAGAGAAGTATTAATAAGAAATTGTCAAGTACAAAAAGAGCCATTAAAAAAACTACAAAACCAAAAACTACCACGAAAAAGAAGGTTACCAAAGAAACAGTCAAAACAAAACCAAAGAATAAAAAAACCAGATATACAAAGAGAGAATTAGAGCATTTCAGGAAAATATTACTTGAAGAAAGGGATAAAATATTGGAAAATGCAAGGGCAAATATGAAATCACTTGTAGACATAGAATCGGGTGAATATGTTGGAGATAATCTCACATATGCATCACATATGGCAGAACAAGGTACAGATGAAATGGAAAGAGAAAAGAATTATTTATTTGTTCAGCGTGATGAGAAATATTTAGGTTACATTCAAGAGGCACTAATAAGAATAGACCAAGGGACTTATGGTGTTTGTATTGATTGTATTGAGGAGCCCAAAAATCTTTGTGATACTTGCCCTTTAATCCCAAAAGAGAGATTGGAATTGGTTCCAATAACTCAACATTGTATTGAGTGTAAAAAATTAAGAGGATAATTAAAAATTGAAGATATTATATTTTACATTAGTTTTGGTATTAGGGGATCAAATTACTAAATTTTTAGTTAAAGGAATCAACCTTAATATATTCGGACTAATAATTTCTTTACCAGGTATGAGTTACGGTTCAAGCATACCTATTATTGACAACATTTTTTTTATAACATTTATCGAAAATCCTGGTATGGCTTTCGGTATGGAATTTGGCGGTAGATTAGGAAGATCATTATTCACTATTGTTGCTTCTATTTTAATAATCTATTTTATTTACCTTAATAGAAAAGAAGGATATTATTTAAAATTATCGCTTTCATTTATACTTGCAGGGGCTTTAGGTAATTTAATTGATAGAGCGTTTTATGGTCTTATATATGATTATGCTCCCCTATTCCAAGGTAAAGTTGTAGATTTCTTTCAAATAAATATTCCAGATATTACAATTTTTGGAAAAACATTTACATCTTGGCCAATTTTTAATTTAGCTGATTTATATGTCACAACTGGTTTTTTAATGATAATATTAGGATACAGAAAGATATTCCATAAAAAGATTAAAGAAGAAATTATTGATGATAAAAACTTAAGCCCTATAAATAAGGAAGAAGAAAAATACTTCAAATAAAACACATTGGGGTTATTCTAAAAAATTAAGAGTTTAAATCCACATATTAATTAAAATTACCTTCCAATTTTATCAAGATGTTCTTTCTTTTTCAATAAAGTTTCTTTATCCTCCTCGTGCTCTTGATCAGGGACACAACAGTCCACAGGACAAACTTCAGCGCATTGTGGTTTATCATAGAAACCAATGCATTCAGTACATTTATCAGGAACAATGTAATAATAATCTTCAGAAAAGAAACCAGTAGCTCCTGATGGAGCCAGATTACTTGTTCCATAATTTATCCCACCGAGAGACCACTCTGAACCACCTTCGTAAATAGCATTATTAGGGCATTCGGGTAAACATGCACCACAATTGATACAATCTGAAGTAATTTTTATTGCCATTTATATTCTCCTTTTATGTTTAAATTTTTTAAATTAACTAACTCTTTTTATTACAACTATGGTTTTATCATCACAATATTTACCACCTGCATTAAATTTCTGTACATCCTCAATAATTAGTTGACAAATTTCTTTAGCAGACAAATCTTTATATGCTTCAATATTTTTCCTCAATCTTTCCTCTGTATAGAATTCAAAATTTTCATTTGCAGCTTCAGTAATCCCATCTGTGTATAATACAAGAATATCATTTTTTTCAAGGTTTAAACTATCAGTTCTATAATTTTGATTTGCAGAAGGTCCAAGAACAGGACCTGTAGGTAAAAGGGGTTCAATTTTGTTTAAATTATAATTGTAATGAAGTGGAGAATTATGACCTGCATTAGCATATACGCATAGCCCCTTTTTATCCTTATACAATTCACAGTAGAATAGTGTTACAAACCTTTCATTCGGGAAAGTATTATAGACTAAATCATTAATTTTCTTAATTAAGGAATTTATAGATACATCATACGATACCCCCATTTTAAGAGCACCTGAAACATAAAGAGCTTGAGCAGCAGCAGAAATACCTTTAGAAGCGGCATCCGCAATAACAATGGAAACTTTGAATTCTTCGTCAATTATTAGATAATCAAAAAAATCTCCCCCAACAATTTTATCAGGAACGGAGATACCAAATATTTCATAATTACCGAATTTCAGCTCATGGTCAGGTAAAATGCTTTTTTGAATTTCACTAGCCTTTTCTAATTCCTCAAATTCTTCTTTTGCTTTTTTTTCTATTTTTTTTGCTCTCAAAACTGAGCTCAATGTCACACTAATAATATTTAGTGTATTAAGGAATTCTTCATCTTGCTCTTTTCCATTAAGAGCAATTAAATATTGATACAAATAATAATAATCTGGGAAAATTGTCCCCTTAACTTTAATTTTATATCTTTCTCCTACTCCTGTTGCAGAATAATGATAGATCCCTTTACCAATTAAATATTCATCAGTTTCTTTTGCAAGATATGCTCTTTTATTTTTAAATTCCTTGAATATTGGGTAATCTTTTATTTTTAGTTTAAAATTTTTGTCTATTTGCGCAACTTCTCCAATTTGGCTCACGAGAACATATGCATCCTTACTTTTATTCAATTTCCACAATCGTCCTCCAATAATTTTAACTCCTTCCATTTCTATAATTTTACTAATAACATAAGTTAGGAATTTTTCATTAGAGTCAAAATTTGGAGCTTCTCGTATAATACTTTCTATTGTTTTGTAAAGCTTTCTTTGCTCCATAAATTATCTTGGAATAATTTTATAATTATTTTTATTCAAATATATACTACCAAGTGCAGCAGAAAAAGTGAAAATAGTGGAGATAAAGTAAATCCATAGAAATGTTAACACAAATGCTGTGAATGCCCCATATATTTTGGTATAATTAGATAAATTTAAAATATAAAATGTGAATAAATATTTGAATATTTCAAAAAATAGTGCAGCCCAAAAAGATGTAAAAAAAATAACCTTCCATGGAGTTTTAAAATGCGGTATATTTCTATACATTAATAAAAACATCAAAAAAGAAATAATATATCCAACAAATAAACTTATTATTTTATCAAAATAACTTAAGTCAAAATTAATATTAAAAATTGTTATCTTATAATATGTGAATATTTGAACCAACGAAGTAATGCTAAAAGTTATTATGAGAAGTATCAAAGAAACAAAGACAAATAAAATATCTTTTAGCTTTCCATAAATAATACTTTTGTCATCTACATAATTAAACACTTTATTTAATACATCACGCATTGACGAAAATAAACTACTTGTTGTCCATATAAAACCAGCAACACCAATTAATCCCGTAATTAATGTATTTGAAGTGAGTTCATTTACTCGATTAATAACTGCATTTAAGAATTTTTCTTTTATACCTTCAGGTAAAGGGACATATTCATTTATATGTGCACTTAATAGTGAAGCCACTTGATATTTATCCAAGAGAATACCAACAACAGTTAAGAGTAAAAGAAAAAATGGAATTAAGCTCAAAATAAAATTGAAAGCAACACCAGCAGATAAAGTCCACAATACTTCAGAAATTACTTTTTCATATAACTTCTTAATATAAAAAAGAGTTTTGTCGTAATATGATTTGATATTCTTCAATTATATAATAAAAGTTCTATTATTTGTATTAAAATAATAAAATTATTATGATAAATTAATTGAATAATTTTTCAATTATTCTTCGAAATATAAAATATTGATTAATTACCTAAATTACATTTAAAAATAGAATATTGATTTATAAATTTAACTTAAGAATTCATCTCTATTCTATTAAAAAACTAAAAAGTTGAAAAGAATGAATATTAATGATAAAGATGATAAAGCTGGAATGTATATACATATTCCTTTCTGCAGATATAAATGCGGGTATTGCGATTTTTACTCTATAACAAATCTTGACATCATAGATGTATTCGTAAAGAATTTAGAGAAAGAAATTAATTTATATAAAGAACAGTATCCTGATTACATTTTTGATACAATTTATATAGGTGGAGGGACACCCTCTGTTTTAAATGTTAAACATATAGATAAAATATTGAATACCTTATATAGATGTTTTCATTTTGACAAGGATACTGAAATTACGATTGAAGTTAACCCTGAAGATATTACAGAGAAGCATCTCTATTCGAAAAGCTTAAAACTTTTAGGAATTAATAGAATTAGTTATGGTTTACAAACTCTTAAAAAAAAGCATTTAATATTTCTTAATAGATACAAAGGGATTAAAAATTTAAAATACGGTCTTGAATTAATACTAAATTATTTCGATAATATTAATGTTGATGTTATACACTCGATTCCTGAAATGAAGATAAGTGAGTTATTAGACACTTTGAAATATTTAATAAAGTTACAGATACCGCATATTTCTGCATATTCATTAATGATAGAAGAAAATACACCGTTATGTTTAAAAGTAGAAAACAAAGAAATAAAGCCATTAAATTCTAATGAAGAATATAAACAATATAAATTTATAAAAGAATTATTAGAAGAAAATTCATATGTTCATTATGAAATATCAAACTTTGCGAAAAAAGGATATGAATCAAGACATAATTTAAAATATTGGAATTTCGAAAACTATTTAGGACTTGGGCCATCAGCACATTCAATGGTGAATTTATATCGATGGAATAATTTTAGAGATATTATCACTTATAATAAGTATCTTGATAAAAATAAATTACCAATTGAAAACAAATATAAATTAACGAAGAAAAACATTGAAACAGAATTAATATACTTAGGTTTAAGAAGTCAAGGTGTTGATATAAAAAAATTTAAATTACTAACAGGTAAAAGTTTCGAACACAAATATAATAAATCAACTAAGTTATTAATCGCAAATGGGTTTGCAGAGTATTTCCAAGACAAATTTAAACTTACTAAGAAAGGGTTTTTTCTAGCAGATGAAATTATGATAAAATATTTTTAATATATTTGATTTATTGCTTCTGTATGATTTATTAGTATTTCATCTCTTTTTAAAACAATACCTATAGAATCTATTCTTATCCCATAATCTTTATATTTCGGATTCTTTAGCAGGAACCCATTAATAGCAATATTATATTTTTTTAATTTATTTAAATTAATATTATCTTCAGGTGTTGCAATAGAATCATCAAGTCGCGTTTTCACTTCAACAAAAATTAAAATTTTATTTTTCAAATCTTCAAATATTAAATCCACTTCTTTATTCTTATAAATGAAATTACTTGTTAAAAATTTTAGTTTCTTCTTTTTAAGAAATTTCTTTGCAATTTTTTCCCCTTTTTTACCAATTACCAATCTATTTGACAACATATTATAAATATTTTTTACAGAAAGTAACTCTATGAACAGGACTTAAGCCATATTTTTTAATATTACATATATGTTCTTTTGTAGGATAACCTTTGTTTTTTTTAAAATTATATTGTGGAAAAAGTTTATCAAGCTGCAACATTATTCTATCTCTTTCAACTTTTGCAAGTATTGAAGCAGCGGAAATTTGGAATATCTTTTCATCACCTTTAATAAATTTTTTGAATTTGTACATTAAGTGTCTATCGTTTTCAAATTTAAAATAATTACCATCAATGAGCACTTTTGAGGGTTTTTTTGTTAAGTTTATCAGACAATTTTCCATAGCTAACATCGTAGCTTTCAGAATGTTAATACTATCTATCATATGGTTATCCACTACCGATATCTTGTATTCAGAACATCTTTTCACAATTTCATAATATAGCTTTTCTCTCATAATAGGAGAGAGACTTTTAGAATCAGTTACATGTTCAATGAAAACATTTTTTTCGAAGACAACAGCAGCAGCCACAACAGGACCCGCTAAAGGTCCTCTGCCAGCTTCGTCTATTCCACAAATTAGCATATATCAAAAATTTAATAAAAAAGCCATCTTCAAATTATATGAAGATGGCATTCTTAAACTACATAAATAATTGTTATTTCTTCTTTTCTTCTTTCTTTCCTTGATCATCTTTTGGCTTTTCAGTAGACTCCTCTTTGTTTACTTTTGGCTTTCTTGGATGCATTTTTCTCCAATATTTCTTTGCCTCCTTGTAGGCAGATTGTAGTTCTGCTTGAGATAATTTGGGGGTTTTAGGGATTCTGAGAATTTGAGTTGGGTAAATAAGATTGGGGTTTTTTATTGTTTTATATTTTTCCTTATCAAATTTATCTTTGTTTACAACCCCATCCTTATTTAATACCCAGATTTCTGGCCAAAGTTTGCCATCTTTCAACTCCTTTTTAGAAATCTTCCACAAACAATCACCCTTTACAACCTCGTAGGTTTCATTTTGAGCATAGGAGGAAATCGGTGCTAATACAAACAATAATACCACACCGATAACAATCAAAAAGAAGAACTTCACTTTCATTGGATTTTCCTTTCTTTTAGTTAATGATTTAACAAAACATTAATTTTGAGGTTATAAATTAATTTTTATAATTAAAATTTTCAATATATTTTATATTACTTTAAAGCGGATGATATAAATCTTCATTGATAATATACCTTGAAAAAAAAATATATGATTATTAACTTAATTGTTTTTAATTTAATGTTTTTCTGATGTTTGAAGAATTGACAAATAAACTTGAAAATGTATTACGAAAAATACGTGGACAAGGAACGATCAATGAAAAAAATATTGAAGAACCATTAAGAGAAATAAGAAGAATTTTCTTCGATGCTGATGTAAATTATAAAGTTGTCAATTCTTTTATTAAAGAAGTTAAAGAAAAATCTTTAGGCCAAAATGTCATTAATAGTATAACTCCAGGCCAGTTAATTGTCAAAATAATAAATGATGAATTAATCAAATTATTAGGTTCTGAGAAGTCAGATTTAATAATTTCTAATACAATACCTTCCATCATTCTAATTGTAGGATTACAAGGTTCAGGCAAGACGACTTTTGCTGCAAAGCTTGCAAAATATTTAAAAACAAAAGGTTATAGCCCCACACTTTCTGCTTGTGATATATATAGACCAGCAGCAATAGAGCAATTGAAAATATTAGGTGGACAGTGTTCAGTTCCAGTATATTTCGATGAAGAATCTAAAGATGTATTAAAAATAGCAAAAGCTTCAGTAGAATATTGTAGAAAAAATGCAAGAGATGTACTAATAATTGATACAGCAGGCAGATTATCAATAGATGAAAAAATGATGACGGAAGTATCAGAGTTAAAAAATAATTTAAAACCATCAGAAATATTGTTTGTAGTTGATTCTATGACAGGTCAGGATGCTGTAAATACAGCAAAAATATTTAATGATAGATTGGAATATACAGGAGTAATACTAACAAAACTTGATGGAGATACTAAAGGGGGGGCAGCTCTATCAATCCGTTCAGTGGTAAATAAACCAATAAAATTTGTAAGTGTTGGGGAAAAACTTGATGCTATAGAACAATTTCATCCTGAGAGAATGGCATCAAGGATACTTGGCATGGGAGATATTGTAAGTTTTGTTGAAAAAGCTCAAGAAGCATTTGACATAGAACAAGCAGCAAAACTGGAGGAAAAATATAGAAAAAATAATTTTGATTTTAATGACTTTCTTGTTCAAATAAAACAGATAAAAAAGATGGGCCCACTCTCGAGTATTGTTTCTATGTTACCCGGGATGGGAAGTAAGTTACAAGATGCAAAAATAGATGACAAAATTTTTACTAGACTTGAAGCTATAATTTTATCAATGACAGAAGAAGAAAGGACAAACCCTATGATATTAAATGGTTCAAGGCGAAGAAGAATAGCAAACGGTAGTGGAACAAGCATACAGGATGTTAATAAATTAATAAAGCAATATGAAGAAATGAAAAAAATAATGAAAGGATTTAGTAAAGGTAAATTACGAGGATTTCTAAAAGGAATGAACTTACACAAAAATATATTTAATTAAAAAGAATTAAAAATTTAAGGAGATATAAATTGGTAAAAATTAGATTAAAAAGAACGGGAAAGAAAAAGAAGCCTGTATATAAAATTGTTGCTGCTGATTCTCGCTCCCCACGAGATGGCAGAAACATAGAAGAATTAGGATATTATGATCCTAATTTTGATCCAATAAAATTTTCAATCAAAATAGAGAGATTGAAATATTGGTTAAACAATGGAGCAGTTCCGACTGAAACAGTTAATTCATTACTGAAACGAGAAGGTATAAAGTACAGATTGTATTTAGAAAGAAAAGGAAAGACAGAAGAAGAGATTAAAGATGCGTTACAAAAATTTCAATTAGCAAAAGAATACAGAGAAAATAAACGAAAAGAGAAGAAGAAAAAACTTGCAGAGAAAAGACGCAAGACTAAGAAAGAAGAAGGTAATAAAGCTCAAGGTGAGCAAGAAACAAAAACATAATTACTTTTATTAATTAACTAAAATATCCAACAGGAGGTCAATCAATGCGGGAATTTATTGAATTTATTGCGAAGAATCTCGTTGATAAACCAGAAGATGTAAAAGTTGAAGAAATTGTAGAGAACGATAGGTTAATCTATAAACTTTATGTAAACGATTCTGAAACCGGAAAGGTAATTGGGAAATCTGGTAAAACCGCTACTGCGATGCGAACACTATTAACAGCGGTCGGAGCAAAATCTGGAAAAAAGTGTTCTTTGGAAATTCCTGATAAAAATGCATCTCAGAAGAAGTAATTGATTCAGGATTATATATTTATTGGTAAAATAATTAAATGTTCAGGCAAGAAGGGTAAATTCAAAGTTTACCCTTTAACTGATTTTCCAGAGAGGTTTAAGAATTTAGAATATGTATATGTATATAATGATAAGAAGAAGGATTTTATTTTAGATTGCTCAGGAGAAAATAAGTTCTTGATAAAAGAAGTAAAGATAGCTGGAAACTATATATATATCATATTCAAGAACATTTACGAAGAACAAACAATTAACGCAGAATGTTACTTATGCATTGAAGAAGAAAAGCGAATCAATCTTTCTGAAGGGATGTATTATTACTATGATTTAATTGGATGTGATGTATATTTAGAAGGAAATCTTGTTGGTTCGGTAAGTTCTATAGAAAACTATGGTTCAGATGATTTACTTGTACTTAAAAAAGATAAAAAGAAAAAAATATTCATCCCACTAAGAGAGCAGTTTATAGATAACATAGATATTGAGAATAAAAAAATATATTTGAAATATTATGAAGGTTTAATAGATTAATTGATATGAGGTTTGATATAATAAGTGCGAATCCTGATATATTACAAAGCCCACTAAACTATGGGCTTATTTCCCGAGCAAGGGTTAAAGGATATATTGAAACCTACATCCATAATTTAAGAGATTATGCAGAAGGTAGTTACAAGCAAATTGATGATGAACCCTATGGAGGTGGTGCTGGTATGATATTGAAAGCAGAACCATTTTTCAGAGTAATCAAGGAGCTTTTAGGTGAACGAGAATATGATGATATAATTTACTTCTCTGCTCAAGGAGAAATTCTTAATCAAAAACTTGCTAATCAACTTTCTCTAAAGAAAAATTTTATTCTATTATGTGGGCATTATAAGGGAATTGATGAAAGAGTCATAGAGAGATATGTTACAAAAGAAATTTCAATTGGTGAGTATGTTCTTTCTTGCGGAGATTTAGCAGCACTTGTTTTAATTGATGCAATTTCAAGATTAATACCTGGTGTACTCCATGATGGCGAGTCTGCAATAACAGATACATTTCAAACTGAGGAAGTTTTTGATTGTGCTTATTATACACGACCAGAGATAATAGATGATATGAAAGTACCATCAGTACTATTAAGCGGAAATCACTCAGCAATAGAACAATGGCGCAGAGAGTCAGCGAAACAAAAATTACAAAAATATATTGAATTAAACGAAAATAAGTTTTTAATTTCTGAACTCAAAAAGAATAAGGAGCAAATATAAAATGAATAAAAAAATTAATTTAGTAACCGAACATCAAATCAGAACTGATTTACCCAAATTTTATCCTGGTGATACTATTTCTGTCTATGTAAAAGTTATTGAAGGTGATAAAGAGAGATTGCAACAATTCAAGGGTATCGTAATGGGTATAAAGGGTTCAGGGATAAGCAAAACATTCAGAGTGAGAAAAATTTCTAACGGAGTTGGAGTAGAAAGGATATTCCCACTACATTCACCAAGGATTGCTAAAATTGAGGTGATTAAGCAAGGAAGTGTTAGAAGAGCAAAGTTATATTATCTGAGAAAATTGACTGGAAAAGCCGCAACAAAGATTAAGGAAAAGAAAAGAAAGATTGAAGTAGTAGAGGAATCAGTTCAACAACCTGCTGAGAATACACAAGCGAGCAAAAACGAGCAATAAATGATTAAAGGTAAAAAATATTTCGTCTCTGTAGCAGGTAATATTGGTTCGGGAAAGTCATCATTAACAAAATTAATCGCAGAGCGATTTGATTGGATACCATATTATGAATCCGTGAGCGATAATCCATATTTACAGGATTTCTATAAAGATATGAAGCGATGGTCATTTAACTTACAAATATATTTTCTTGCTCACAGATTCAATACTCATAAAGAAATATTAAATCAAAAAAGATCAGTTATTCAAGATAGAAGTATATATGAGGATGTTTTCATATTTGCAAAGAACTTACATCAAATGGGGAGAATGGACGACCGTGATTACGAAACATATACCAAATTATTTAATGAAATGGTATCGTTTTTAAAACCTCCAGATTTACTGGTATATTTGAAATCCGATTTAGAGTGTTTGATTAAAAAGATAGAACTTCGAGGCAGAGAGTTTGAAAAAAATATTGAGAGAAGCTATCTTAATAATTTAAATGTTAGCTATGAAGAATGGATTAAATCATACAATTTGGGAAAATGTTTAATCATAGAATCAGATTGCATTGATTTTGTAAAGTCAAATGAAGATTTCAATCAAATAGCAAAATTAATCGAGGATAATTTGGATTAATTATCACCTGTCTTTCTAGAGGGGAGAGGAATTTTATATTTATTCATTAATTTATATAAGTGACTCCTTTGTATTTTCAGCGCATCAGCTGTTTGTTTTATGTTATATTTATAATCATTTAAAACTTTTTGAATAAATAGTTTTTCTGATTCATTTTGGAAATCATTCAAAGTCAAATTCTTATTAAATAATTCAGAGAAATAAATTGTATGCCTTGTATCAGGGATCAAAATATCATCTGCATCTATTACATTTTTCTCTACTGTGAAAATAATTCTCTCAATTAAATTTTTTAATTCTCTTACATTGCCAGGAAACCTGAATCCCATTAATTTCTCTTTAGCATTTTCTGTTAACCTTTTCTCTCTTACATTATAAAGAAGAGAAATTTGTTTAATAAAATAATCAGCGAGTACTGGTATATCTTCCACTCTTTCTCTAAGTGGAGGTATATTAATGTTTAAAACATTAATTCTATGATATAAGTCGTGCCGAAAATTATTTTCTTCAATCAATGATTCAAGATCTTGATTAGTAGAGAAGAGGAGTCTAGATTTTAAATTTATTTCACCCGATAAACCTGTCGCGCTGAATTTTCTTTCATCAATAACTTTAAGAAGTTTAGATTGCACTTCTAATGATAAACAACTAATTTCATCAAATAGAATACTACCCTCTTCAGCTTCCAACAATTTACCTTTAGTTATTAAATTATTATTCTGATATTTTCCAAATAATTCTGTTTCTAAATTTTCTTCATTAAGTACGGCACAATTAATAGTAATAAAAGGATATTCACTTCTACTAGAAGTTATATGAATTTGCCTTGCAACTAACATTTTACCAGTACCACTTTCTCCCGTTATCAAAATATTAAAGTCGAGATTGGAATATTTTGAAATTAATTCTCTAACCTTATTTATTTTTTCGCTTACTCCTACAATTTCATATGATTTTAATACTTCTTCTTTAAGTTTTTTTAATTCATCTTTTGATCTCTTATACTTTAGAGCATTTTTAATTTTAATATCAAGCTCATCAAGTCCAAAAGGTTTTTCTAAAAAGTCATAAGCCCCTTTTTTAGTAGATTCGACTGCAGTTTCTATCGTTGCATGTCCAGAAATCATAATTACAATCAAATCATTATTGTACTCCATAATTTTCTCTAAAACTTCTATACCATCCATTTTAGGCATTTTTATATCAAGAAAAATCAAATCATAATTTTTCTGCTTGATTTTTCTCAATGCATCAGGTCCATCATTACTGGTATCAATTTCAAATTCAGTTTTAGGTAAAACCATATTAAATGATTCGACAATGCTAATATCGTCATCAACAACTAAAATTTTTGCCATACTTTTTTGCAATTAATTTAGTAATTATTTTTGCAGATAAAAAGCATAAAGGTATCCCTCCACCGGGGTGAACATTACCACCTGTAAAATAAAGATTGTCATAAAGAGTAGACTTATTCGCAGGTCTTATAAATAATGATTTTAATGAATTAGAAGCTATTCCATATATTGAACCAAACTCCGCATTGTATTTCTTAAGAAAATCTTCAGGGGTAAAGAACTTATAAAATAACACTCTATCTTTAATCTTAATTCCGTATTTTTCTATCCTATTTAAAATTATGTTCTTAAAAGTTTCTGAATACAGGTCAGACCATTTTGTCGTACCTTCTAAATTTGGAGAATTAACCAGAATAAACCAATTTTCATAACCTTCAGGTGCATCTTCAGGATTATTTTTGCTACTTATTGAGATGTAAATTGTCATATCATTAGTAGGGATTTTCTTATTAAATAAGTAATCAAATTCCTTGTGGTAATCATTTGGGAACAAAATATTATGGTGTTCTAAAATTTCAGACTTTCCTTTTACTCCGAGAAAAAGTATGAAGCCAGATAAGGACCAATTAAAATCAGTATCTTCATATAAATATTTAGGATATAATTCTTCATTATTTGTAAAATTTGATACTACAATATCAAACCCACTAATTCTATATGGTTCTTTACTAATATTATTTTTAAAGTATAAATTAACAATCTTACCACCATAATGGTCAAGATGAACAAATTCCTGCCCATAATTAATTTTGATATTTCTTTTTTCACATTCTTTTCTAAGGAATTCAATAATTTTATATATTCCACCTTTAACAAACCAACCACCAAAATTGAATTCAACATAAGGAATAATTGAAAAAAACCTTGGTGCAAGATATGGTGAGGAACCATTATAAGTTGTAAATCTATCTAATACCTGTATTAGTTTTGGATTAGTTAAATATTTTGTTATAAAAGAATGATAACTTTCATTAGTTAAAAATCGTTTAAAATTTTTTAAACCTGAAAGATTAATGTAGTTAATAATTTTAAATTCAGTAGTCAAAAATTTTTCGAAAGCAGTTTTGTAGAGTTTTTCAGAATACTTAATTATTTTTAAAAATTTTTGATATTCTTTTTCACCAAATTTATTGATTATTTCATACCCAAGCATCTTTTTATCATTGAAAGCAGTAAAATTTGTCCCATCAAGCCAGAAATATTTACAAATAACTGGAATAGAGATTAATTGTAGGTAATCGCGGATATCATATTTTAAGCATTCAAAATAATTTTCCAAAATAAAAGGCATAGTGAGTAAAGTAGCTCCCGTATCAAATCTGAACCCATTTTTTCTGAATTCGTTAATTTTACCACCAACCTGTAAGTTCTTTTCAAATACCTCAACTTTAAATCCCAATTCAGATAAAAGGACAGCACTCGATAGGCCACCTAAACCAGCTCCCAATACTATTATTTTATTTTCTTTCATTATAATTCTACAATAGTAATTCCAGAGTCACCTTCGTTCCAATTACCAAATCTAAAAGATTTAACTACTTTCGATTTTTTTAATACATCATGAACCTTTGCTCTTAATTTACCTGTACCTTTACCATGAATAATTCGAACTTCTGGTAGATTATGAATAATAGCATCATTCAAAAATTCTTCAATTTTTCCTTCTATTTCATAAGGATACATACCTCTGATGTCAAGTTCTCTATTGACATTACTTAAAAAACTAAAATCTACTTTTTCACCTCTTGGTATTCTCGTATCTTTCGAATCACTCTCACACAATTTCAAGTCGGATAGTTTCACTTTAAGAATCATACCATTAACATCAACTTTTGCGGAATCTTTTTCGATTTCTAAAACAATCCCTTTTGAATTTGTATCTTTTATTACTACCACATCGTTAACACTAAAAGATTCTTTTAATTCTAGCTCTGAATTGGTTTTAGAAGTTACCTCTTTTATTATTTTTTCAGCTTCTTTTGAAAATTGACTTTTAATTTTCTTAGCGTCTAATTTTTCAGCTTCCCTTATTTCTTTGATCGTATTTTCTATTAGTTTATTTGCATTACTTATAATTTCAGAAACTTTTACTTCAGCTTTCTTTATTTCCTCTTTTTCTCTTTTTTTTAATTCACTAATTTTAGTTTCATAAAGCTTCTTCAAACCTTCTACTTTAGAATTTTCTACATCATACTTTTTCCTTAAGTCTCTGTAAATTTGTTTCTCTTTTTCCAAATCAAGTATTATTTCATCTAATTTTATTTGCTGAGTACCAACAAGATTTTTTGCATTATTTATTATATCATCAGGTAGTTGATACTTCTTTGCAATCTCGAATGTAAAACTATGGCCTGGTACATCCATCACAAAATGATAATTAGGCGATATTGTATTCACATCAAATTCCAGAGATGCATTTTTAATTTTTGGATTTTTTTGTGCTAATATTTTTAACTCTCCAATATGAGTTGTAACTATCGTAATTGCATTTCTTTCAGTAAGATTTTCAAGAATCGATTCTGCTAATGCACTTCCAGACTTAGGATCTGTTCCCGAACATATTTCATCTATTAGAACGAGAGAATCAGAATCGGCTTCATCTAAAATCTCTTTTATGTGTTTGAGATGTGAACTAAATGAACTTAAATTTTGCTCAATTGATTGTTCATCCCCTATGCTAATAAATATTTTATTAAAAATTCTAAACTTACTATCTGGACTGCATGGGACAAAAATAGCTTTCTGCAACATTAATTGAAGAAGTCCTATAGTTTTTAATGCAACTGTTTTACCACCAGCATTAGGTCCTGTAATAATGATTGTATTTGATTTTTCATCAATGTGAAAATTTAGGGGGACAACATTCTCCTTTTTCAATTGTTCCAATAGTAGTGGATGATATGCGTCTATTAAATTAATCTCATGTAAATGAAATTCAGGTTTTGAAGCATTTATTTCTATTGCATACTTAGCTTTTGCGTATAGAAAATCTAACTCAGAAATAATTTCTACGTTTTTTATTAATTCATTATAATTTTCAGATAATTTTCGAGTTAATTCCCTTAAAATTCTCTCAATCTCTCTTTTTTCTTCATATTGAAGTTCAGTTAATTCGTTATTCATTTCAATAGTCTCACTCGGCTCGATGAACACAGTCACACCTGAAGCAGATGTACTATGTATTATTCCAGGTACTTTTCTTTTATTTTCTATTTTTACTGGTATAACTAAACGACCATCTCTAATTGAAATTATATCATCTCTTACAAGGTCTTGATCAGATACTTCATTAAGTATTTTGTTTAATGTTTTTCTTAAATGCTCAGATTTTTTATATATTTCACTCCTAATTTTTTTTAAATTCAAAGAAGCAGAATCCCTCACTAAACCATTCTCATCAATTGTTGACTCAATGTGATATTCAATTGATTTATCATAAAACAAATTAGAAGATAATTCATATAATAGTTTATATCTTTCAGAGTTCGCTTTATATACAGAATTTATTTTAGACTTTACATTTTTTACTATTTTAATAAAATCTAAAATCCATAAAAGTTTATCAGCAGGAATAAAGTATCCATCAATATTTATACTGTGCAAGATTTTTCTTATATCTTTCAAACCGTTTAATTCAAGACCACCCTCTATTAAAATCAAATCTTTCATCTCTTGCACTTTATTCAATTCGTAATTCAAATCTGTTGCATCAGTATAAAATGGTGTAATATCACATAAATCCTTGCCAGAATCAGAAAAGCAAAAAGATTTAACTTTGTTTAATATTTTATCAAGTTCAAGTTTTTCAGAGAGAATTTTTAGTTGTTCTTCTTTCATTTATTAATATTTATATCAGGGAAGAAGAAATTATTTAAATCCATAAAAGACTTTTCTGAACCTGTTATATAAACTCTAATAGTTTCATACACTTTAGGAGCAACATTAATCACATAAGGATATAAAACTGATTTATCTTTATCATATTGAGTAAATATTTTAGCAGAATTTGCAATTAAAAGCAAAATACTAGCAATTAATAGTCCTTTCAATAAACCAAAAGCAAAACCGCCAATTTTATCTATAAACTTTGTTAAGAAGTTTAAATTAGAAATTTTGGACGCAAAATATAATGCAATAAGATATATTATTATTATTATAGCACAAAAAGAAATTATACTCAACACTCTTTCATCATTATAAAATTTTTTCAAAGCAAAAACAATCCCTTGATGAAATCTGGTAGCAATATATAAACCTAAAATAATAGCCGCCAAGGAGAAGATAGATTTCAATAATCCCCTTCTCATATTAAGTAATGCAGGAATTAAAATTAAAATGAGTATTATTACATCTAAATAATTCAAATCATATAAATGAATCTAAGTAATAAATTATCCATTTAACTTTGTGGGGGTTGAAGCTTAGACTTAACTATTTCCTGAACTATTTTGCCATCAATTTTTCCTTTCAGTTCTTTCATAGCAAGCCCCATTATTTTACCAAAATCTTTTGCTGTTACATCCTGAAAACCAGAAATTATTTTATCTATTACAGCTTCTGCTTCCGAAGTCGATATTTGTTCTGGTAGGTATTTGAGAATAATTTCTAACTGTTTTTTTTCTCTATCAACTAAGTCAGTTCTGCCAGCTTTTTCAAACATTTCAATTGCTTCCTTTCTCATTTTTACCTGCTTATTCAGCAATTGTATCTCCTCTTCATGAGTCATTTCCCTATTCATACCAGATTTATCCATTTTTAAAATTTCAGCACGAATGGAGCGCAAAGTTTCAGTTAAAATTATATCTTGCGCTTTCATTGCTTCTCTTAAATCATTATTTATTTTTTCTTTTAGACTCATAATTAATTATTTTGGTGGTGTATATCTTTCTATTTGTCCAAGATATTTTGATTTTGGAAACTCAGATTTAAACTCTTCGATTAGCTTATTGGTTTTTTCAACATCTTTTGCAAGGAAATAATTTTTTATGGAATAGAACAAGTATTCATCTGCATTTAATAATTCTTTATTCACATTATATGCTTTTTCGAACTCTTTTGCTGCTTCCACATAGTTTCTTCTCGCTTCATAAACCGCACCCAAACCAGAATGGGATGCTGCTTTAAGGTATTCAACCCTTCCTGAATAGTCACTGAAATATTTTTCAGCATTGTCGTAATCTTTAAGAGCAAGAAAACTATTCCCAAGCATAATCTTCGCAGTTTGACCGCTTTCTGTTGAGCCATAATTATCTACTAAAAATAAAAGCCCTCTGGACATTCCAAGAGAGTCGCCATAAATTGCTTGATCATATGCACCCTTTAAGTACCAATCCCTAACTTTAATTAATTCAGTAGACGCCTCTTCATTATCAGTTGATTTCTTCTTAGTATATAAGATAAAAACAACAACAACAGCTAATATTATTAATAAAGCGGTATATATGTATTTTTTATGCTTCTCTATAAAATCAGAAATAACAAGATAATAATTAAATAACTTATTATCTTGATGAATCTTTCTTTGCTGAAATGATGTTTTCTTTAGTGTCTTAGCCATTATAGAAAATTTATTTAAATCATTAAAATTAATTATTATTATTTAATAATTAAAGTCTAATTTTTAAAAGTTCATTTAATTTAAATTTCTTAATTATTATTTTGGAAATAATAAAGCTTAAAAATTACTATAATTAATGATTGATTTTTCAGACAAATATTATAAAATCCCTGTATCTTTAATTCAAATACGAGGAAATGGAAGTATAGACTATATAAATGAAATTTCTACAAATGATTTAAAAAATTTACAACCAAATTTTGAAAAGATTTCTCTTTTATTAAATGAATCAGGACGAGTTATAGATATATTATATATTTTTTTTACACCAATACCTGAAACAACATTATTAATAAAAATAACAGAAGATAACACTGAAAAGGTAAAAAAATTTTTAGAAAAAAATCTTAGAAGTAAAAACATTTCTATATCTTTAAAACCTGAAACATATTATAAGATATTCTTTTTTACTAAAAATTCTTATTCCATATGTAAAGAATTAGGAATAAGTCCACCTATAGCAGATAAGTTTGTATATTCAGAAGATTTGATTGCTTTTAATGATGACCTTTATAACTGTTTTTCTATTATAGTTTCTGAAAAAAAAATCCATAAAATAAATTCCTTATTAAATAAATATATAGAATTAAATTTAAATGAATTTGATTATTATAGAATAATAAACCTAATCCCCGCATATCCAAATGAAATAAATGAAACACTAGAACCACAAGCATGCAACCTTGAAAAATACACATATTACACCGAAGAATATGAATTAGATGAAGATAACAATAACTTTAGGCAACTGCAAGAAATGCATTGCTTTATATCTTCAGAGGAAATTAAACCACAGGATCTAGTCTATTTACAGGAAAATAATATAAATGGATTTATAAGCAGTGTAGCATTAGTTGATAATTTATATTATTGTTTAGCTATTATTAATAACTTTAACATAAAACTCAGAAATAAATATCATACTAAAATTAACAATGAAAAGAATTTTTTAAAATTAAAAATATAATAATATGAAAGAAGAAATCATTAAATTATTAGGTAAAGAAAATGAATATCTTCTGACGCACAAATGTAATACAATTCCAAAAGAAAATCTTCATTTACCAGGACCAGACTTTGTAGATAGAGTATTTAAAGATACTGACCGCAATCCGTCAGTGTTAAGAAATTTACAACTAATTTTTAATACAGGTAGATTAAAAGGTACAGGTTATTTATCAATTTTACCTGTTGACCAAGGTATAGAACATTCTGCGGGAGCATCATTTGCCCCAAATCCAATTTATTTTGACCCTGAAAACATTGTCAAATTAGCGATTGAAGGCGGTTGTAATGCAGTTGCCTCTACCCTTGGAGTTCTTGGAGCAGTAGCAAGGAAATATGCGCATAAAATCCCATTCATTTTGAAAATTAATCACAACGAATTGTTGACATATCCAAATAAATATGATCAGATACTATTTGCTAATGTGAAGCAAGCATTCGATATGGGTGCTGTTGCCATAGGAGCAACAGTATATTTTGGTTCTGAAGAATCCACAAGACAAATACAAGAAATATCAGAAGCATTTTCTTATGCACATGAATTAGGACTTGTAACAATTCTTTGGTGTTATTTACGAAATTCAGCATTCAAAGTAAAAGATGACAAAGACTATCACGTTTCAGCAGACTTAACAGGGCAAGCAAATCATTTAGGAGCAACAATCGAAGCAGATATAATAAAACAAAAATTACCCGAGAATAACGGTGGATATTTAGCATTACCAAACTTTGGCAAGACCCATAAACTTGTTTATGAAAAACTTACTACTGATAATCCGATCGATTTGACAAGATATCAAGTAGCAAATAACTATATGGGAAGAGTTGGCTTAATTAACTCGGGTGGAGCATCAACAGGAAAAGGAGAAACAGATCTTACAGAAGCACTTAAAACAGCTATAATAAACAAAAGAGCTGGTGGTATGGGTTTGATTTCAGGTAGGAAAGCATTTCAGAAACCGATGGAAGAAGGAATTAAACTACTAAATTTAATTCAAGATGTTTATTTGGAAAACAGTATAACAATAGCATAAAAATAATTAGATTATGAATAAGCCAAAAAAAATGGTCCTTAAAAAGCATCGAAAGAAAGAGAAAAAGAGAAAAGAAAAAATGAAATTATTACTTCAACAAAAAAGTAATAAAAAGTAAAGAATTAGTAAAGGATCAATTTAGAACTTTTTAAAAATAGTTTATTAATTCTGCTGAGAGAAAACAGTATTGACTGAAATAGAAATTCAAAACAAAAAGAAATTACGAATTGCAATAAATTCATTTTTTGCAGCGTTATTTATTGTCACTATAAAATTTGTAGCAGCATATATAAGTGGAAGTATTGCTGTTCTATCTGAATTATTTCATTCCTCAATTGATTTATTAGCCTGCGTTGCAACAGTAATATCAGTTAAATATTCATCTAAACCTCCAGATAGCAAACATCAATATGGCCATGAAAAAATAGAAAGCATATCTGCCCTATTTCAAGTTCTTATATTAATTATAATGTGCGGTTATCTTATTTATGAATCAATCGATAGAATAATTCATCCATATCATCCTGAAATTAACATTTGGATATTTACAGTAATAATTGTATGTATAGGCATAGATTATTCTCGCGCACGTGCCCTGATGAAAGTAGCGCGAGAAACAAATTCGCAAGCTTTAGAAGCAGATTCCTTACATTTCTCTTCCGATATACTAAGTTCAATATTTGTTTTGATAAGTATGGTTTTCACATACTACAAGATCCCACCTCTTTATAAAGATGTCCCTTTAGCAGATCCGATAGCAGCAATCATAGTTTCTGTCATAATATTTCTCACTACCTTAAAATTAACAAAAAGAGCTTTTAATTTACTAATGGATAGAGCACCAGATGGATTATATGAAGATATAAAAGAATTAATTTTATCAAATGGAATGATTGAAGGACTAAAGTCATTAAGAGTAAGGGTTACAGGTAGAAAAACATTTATTGACTCAGAAGTCTTAATTGGTAGAACCAGAATGTTTTCAGAAGCTCATGAAATAGTAAATGAGATAGAGAATAAAATAAAAGAAAAATATCCTCATTCAGATATAGTAATTCACACTGAACCTGTAGAAACAAAATACGAGACTCTAAATGATAAAATCAGATTAATAGTTAATAAGAATGGGTTTAAATGTCATGATTTGTACACTTATAAAATCAATGATAAGTACTATACTGATATCCATATAGAAATAGATTCAAATAATGATTTAAACTCTGCTCACAAACAAATCACATCCCTTGAAGAAAAAATAAAAAACGAATTGAAAGAAATTGAATATGTTCACATACATTTAGATCCACCAGCTAGTATAATAGATAATGTACAAGATATCACAAAAGATTCCAAAAATATAATAACCCAGATCGAAAAGATACTAATATCGGACTATAAAGATGTACATTTTCACGATTTGAAAATATTTGACACACCACTTGGGATTAGAATTTCATTTAATATTGAATTTGATGAAGATATTAAATTTGATTTAGTGCATAAAACAGTAAAAGAAATAGAAGTGAGGTTATATAATGAATTTAAAAATCATGTACCACCTATTGCAAATATAATAATTCATTCAGAACCTAAAGGGCATAGTTAATGAAAAAAGAAATAAAAGTCGGGATAGTAGGAGTAGGTCACCTTGGTGAAATGCATTTAAAGAACATACTAGAAATTACTAAGGAGAAAAAATATATTAAATTATCAGGTGTATATGATATAAATAAAGATAGGGAGAAAGAAATTAGTCGTAAATATAAAATAAGAACATTTTCTACTATTGAGGATTTATCAGAAGAAACTAATACAGTGTTAATATCAACTCCAACAAACACCCATTTTGAAATTGCAAAATATTTTATAGAAAAAAGTAAAAATATATTTATTGAAAAACCTATTACTTCTACATTAGAAGAAGCAGAAATATTGAAACAATTAATTAAAGATAAAGAAATTGTAATTCAAATAGGACATATAGAAAGATTTAACCCAGCATTATTATCAGTGGAAAAATATAATTTATCACCACTCTTTATCGAAAGCCATCGACTATCTCAATATAATCCGAGAGGTACAGATGTAAGTGTGATACAAGACCTAATGATACATGATATAGATTTAATTTTAAATTTAGTTAAATCTGAATTGACAAGTATAGATGCAAGTGGAGTTCCACTAATAACTAAAAGTATAGATATTGCAAATGCTAGATTGAAATTTAAAAATGGATGTGTTGTTAATGTAACAGCTTCAAGAATATCGCAGAAGAAAATGCGTAAAATGCGAATATTCCAAAGGAATGCATATATATCACTTGATTTTCAAGAAAACATAGCAGAAGTGTATCTGCTAAAAGATTTAAAAGAGGTTTCAAAAATAAGACTTAGAAAAATAAAATTACCAGAAATTAGTAAAGCGATTATCTATGAAAAACCACCTATTAAGCATAAAAACCCTATGAAAATAGAGCAAATGAAATTTTTTGAATGCATCTTGGAAAACAAACAACCAATTGTAACAATTGATGATGGAATAAAAGCAATAAAAGTTGCAGAAGAGATAATAGAAAAAATAAAGCAATCACAAAATTACATTTTGGATACATAAATGCAGATAGCACACATATCTGACTTACATATAGATTATAAGGATAGAAAACTCATAAAAGAAATTGATAAACTAGTAAGAATAATTCAAAAAAACAAAATTGAACATATCATTATAACTGGTGATATGATACACCTCCCATGCGAAAAAAATTATTGGGTTCTAAAAAAAATCTTAAAAAAATATGGATATTGGGATTACAACAAATTAACAGTAACAATTGGTAATCATGAAATTTTTGGTGGTGCAGAAAAAACGCACACATTCCCCTACCAATGTAAATACACTGATTACAAGAAAAGAGTCAAAAATTTTCTTAGTTTTTTCACAGAAATTTTATTTTGTAATGGCACATCATCATTTCCAATATTTAAAGAATTATCCAATAATATCGTTTTAATTATAATAAATTCAGTTGCGCACTGGTCCCAAAATAAAAACCCTATAGGTTCAAATGGCAATGTAGATTCAATTCAAATTAAAAATTTAAATAAAGTTTTGAGAAAAGAGAATTATAAACACTATATTAAAATTGCAGTAATACATCATCATTTCTATTACACTGCAAATAAGACTTATGATGAGATGCATAGATTGTGGTTGTACTCTGAAAGAGACACGATGGTAATGCATAATTTTAGAAATGTTTTTAATCATTTAAGAAAGAATAAAATTGATTTAATTCTTCATGGACATACACATTATACGAATCTATATAAAAAACAAAATATAAAAATCATCAATAGTTCAGGTTGCATTAAACCTCTTTCTCAAGTTAAGAAAAAATTATTCACACTAATAGATTTGAAAGAGGAAATGAGAAAAATTGATATCAAACATTTGGAATGCTAAATATGGTTAATATAAAAGAAATAATATCTAAACCAATTATAAAGAAAATAAAATCTATTGCGAAAAAGAAAAATTATAAAGTATATCTTGTTGGAGGATATGTAAGGGATAGATTACTTGGTATTGACTCAAATGATATAGATTTCATGATAGTTGGTGATGCAATAAAATTTGCAGAAGAGGTTTCAAAAGAACTTAATGTAAAACTTCTTGCTGTCTATAAGAATTTTTGTACAGCTTTAATCCATTATGAAGACTTTAAACTTGAATTTGCATCTGCACGAAAAGAAAGTTATGACAGAAAATCAAGAAAACCCAAAGTTGAATATGCAGATCTAGAAGCTGACTTATCAAGGCGTGACTTCACAATAAATGCACTTGCTATTTCATTAATTAAACCAGATAAAATAATTGACAAATTCAATGGATTAAAAGACTTAGATAATAAAATCATCAGAACTCCACTTGATCCTGAAAAAACTTTTGACGATGACCCATTAAGAATACTTAGAGCAATTAGATTTGCATCGCAATTGAACTTTTCAATCGAACCAATAACTTTATCTGCTATTAATAAATATGCAAAAAGACTTGAAGAAGATTCTGTAGTTTCGCAAGAGCGAATCACGAATGAATTTCTTTTAATATTACAAACTCCGAAACCATCTATTGGATTAAATTTACTGTATTTAACGGGAGTGATGGACATTATTTTCCCTGAAATATCTGCTCTTGTTGGTATCGAACAAATGAGTGAATACCATCATAAAGATGTATTTGATCATACCTTACAAGTTGTTGACAATGTTGCCAAAGTATCTGATAATTTATGGCTAAGATTTGCTGCACTTGTTCACGATATAGCAAAACCACAAACTAAAAAATTTATAAGTGGTATTGGTTGGACATTTCATGGGCATTCAGAGCAAGGTGCAAGAATGATGAAAAATATATTTACAAGAATGCGTTTGCCAATGAATAAGCTCGAATATGTAAAGAAACTTATTTCCTTACATTTAAGACCAATTTCACTTTCTGAAGAAAATGTAACCGACTCTGCTTTTAGAAGGTTAGCCACAGAAGCTGGAGAATATTTACAGGATTTATTTGTCTTATGCAGGGCAGATATTACATCAAAAAACCCTGATAAAGTTAAAAAATATTTAGATAATTTTGATAAAGTTGAAAAAAGAATTTTTGAAGTACAGGAAAAAGATAACTTAAGAAACTTTCAATCACCAGTAAGGGGAGATGAAATAATGCAAATTTGCAACCTACCACCATGTAAAAAAGTGGGATTACTTAAAAAGAAAATTGAAGAAGCAATCCTTGATGGGGTAATTCCCAACGATTATAATGCAGCGAAAGAATATCTTATGAAAATTAAAGATGATATTCTTTCACAAGAAGAATAAAGCTATTGAAACCTAATCAGAAATTATAAATAAAAGATATTAGTCCTCTTATATTAGTTACTTCTTTACCGTTAATAACTTTACCTTTATCGTTATTATCATTTACTCCAATATTTGCAGAGGTAATTTCAATTTCCGTTGCAATCTTAGTATTACCAGAAATGACGGCAAAGCGTGGAGATAATCTAAATTGGTAATCAATATTTCCACCTCTTGTATAGTAAACACCTGTTGTATTTTCATCAGCACCTAAATTTTTTGTATATCCTGCGAAAAGGGCAATTTCAATATTTTTTGAATAAGATACTTCAATCCACGAAGATATTGTATTCATATTAGTATACTCTTCCTTACCCGTTGTAGTATCAACAGACTTAATCGCATATCCCCCAATCATCGTCATATCTGCAAGATTTTGTCCCCAAACTCCCTCAAGTTTAAAAGTAATATTTTCAAAATTAAACTTTGCATAAGCAATTGCAGATAAACTGTTTATTCGAGAATCAGTTGTAAGATTTTTTGTAGTCACAGTTCTGGGCACTAAAGATTTAAAACCACCACCAAACCCAAAAAGATAATTACTTTCCTTATATTGAAATTGTAAATGCAAATCAGGAATTAAACTATTTCTTAAATAAATTGAAGAGAACCCATTTGGACCATTGCTTTGAAAATCCCTCTGTGACATTGCTGCAGCAATAATATTTATTTTATTCGCTTTGATTGTAAATCTTATTTGAGGATTTCTTGTAAATGGTTGAAAGGGAGCACCAGTATTAAAAGAAATTGTAGCGGGAGAACAATCGGTTACAAACATCGGATGCCAGAATTGTCCCGCAAGTATGGAAAAAGATTCCCAATCAATTTTTACAAAAGCATGCCTTAACCTAAATCCATTTAAATCCGTTTCAGAGGTTCCGAAAAATTCCCCTTCAATTAATCCTGAGGTTTTCGCATCAAAAAATTCTGGACCTGTTATTTTGCCTGTAACTCGTGTTTGCAAAGAAAGAAAATTAAATGAAGGCTTTGCATTAATATCTTTATTTTCCGAATTAAGCACTTCCCTTTCAGGAAATACAAGAAAATGCCCTTCCCTAATCGATTGTGTTACTCTAGAATCGTAAAACATATCATATTTAACAAAGCCTGTGAATTTAATCCCAAAGGCATTCTGGTCATTTATTTGAGATTTAAGGATTTGAGTAAAGCAAGTGATTAAAATAACAATTGTAATGTATTTTTTCATAGTATATTTTTTATTTAATCAAAAATAATTAACTATTTTAAATATAAAAACTTATTTAAAATAAAAACTCGTAAAATATCAAATTCCCGTTATTTTAAAATTAGAAATTCTGGAGGTAAAATAATCGATATAAAAATTTAAATAATACATTAACAAAATACAAATATTATTGATAATTTAATTTAATATTTATGTTGAAGTAAAAAAATATTTTATCTATTTTGACAATTAGTTCTTAAATCAATAATATTATTATTATTAATTCAACCACAGGAAGGGTGGGTGAGTGGCTGAAACCAACGGTTTGCTAAACCGTCCTACGGATAAACCCGTAGCGCGAGTTCGAATCTCGCCCCTTCCGCAGATAGTAAAATATGAAGATTTAATTGTTATAAACAAAAAGAGGTATAAATACTATCGAATTTAAAAAAATGATAAATTATTATATTTTCATAACTAATATTGTTATTGTAAAAAGATCAATCCCTGTTTTAAAAATTATTGTTTAATTTCTATAGAAAAAATTTTACATTGTAATTTTTAAAAATTTCAAGGAATTTTTTAATATATAATTAATCAATAATGCCAATACCAGATTTTCAATCTATAATGCTTCCTCTACTTAAATTTGCTTCTGATAGGAAAGAACATTCGAATAGAGAATCAATTGATTATTTAGCTAACTATTTTGAGTTGAACGAAGAAGATAGAAAAAAAATTTTACCTAGTGGTCAACAGTATGTTTTCGACAACCGAGTCGGATGGGCAAGAACATTCTTAAAGAAAGCTGGATTACTTGAATCTACTCGAAGATCATATATCCAAATCACTGAGAAAGGAATAGAAGAATTAAATAAAAATCCTGAAAAAATCAACGTTAAATATTTAGAACAATTTCCAGAGTTTATCGAATTTAGAAATCTTCCCCGTGAAAGAGGTGAAGACGAACAAAAAATTGAATTGGAACAAACACCGGAGGAATTGTTGGAATATGGATATCAAAGAATAAAAAGAGGTTTAGCTCAAGAACTATTGAATTTGGTGAAAAAATCGTCACCAAGATTCTTTGAAAAATTGGTAGTTGATTTATTAATAAAAATGGGTTATGGTGGTTCACTAAAAGAAGCTGGCGAAGCTGTTGGTCAAACAGGAGATGGTGGAATAGATGGAATTATAAAAGAAGATAAACTTGGCCTTGATATTATATACATACAGGCAAAAAGATGGGATAATGTTGTTGGTTCCAAAGATGTAAGAAATTTTGTTGGAAGTTTAGTAGGTCAGCATTCTAATAAGGGAGTTTTTATAACTACCTCAAGTTTTACAAAAGACGCATTAGATTATGTTAAAAAAATTTCTCATAAAGTAATCTTAATTGATGGAGAAATGTTGGCTCAACTTATGATTGAAAACGATATAGGGGTTACAAAAGTATCTAGTTATGATATAAAAAAAATTGATACTGATTATTTTGAAGAAGAATAATTAAATAAATTCAAACCTAAAAAATTAAGAAAAACCCAAGATAAGAATTTTATAACAATACTTATTTTCCACCTTTGAATTTAAAAACTATCACACTATTTCAACTCCCAGTATAAAAGGGATGTAAATTTTAAATAATCAAATATAATAAAGTAAATAAAAGATATATCGACCTGTTCCATCAGGTACAGGTTCTTAATATGCTAAAAGTCTCTAAAATGAATCTCTGAAGTAGATTGATAGTGACCCTAATATGCAAAATTTAAAGTAATTTAGGGGATCTACATATTCAACTTAAAGAGAATCTATATTATTTAAATTAAACCACGAAAATTAATCCTATTCTATCAAAAAACAAAATTGTTAATACTTAATTCATTTCACCTTATCTAATGCAATGTTTACTGCATCCAGCATAGGCTTTACTGAAATATCAGAACCAACCGCGTTTTTCATCCATTCTTGGGGTATGATATTACCTGCTGCGCACATGCGTTCCATTTCGGGACCGAGCTTTTTACCTTCA
>JAOADD010000047.1 GCA_026417495.1 Ignavibacteria bacterium | reverse complement strand
GTTGTAAGAGTTAAATTTTCATTTAATGTGTGCACATATATTCCCGCATTGAAAATACTGTAATCAGCATTCTGTGGAAAAGATATTAAAATTTGCTATCAAGAGAATAGCAAACAAGAAAGTTACATTTTTTTATTGTTTAATGATTTATTTTTAAAAACCTCAATCTACAAAACATTCATAGAAATGTCAGTTATAATTATTTGTTAAGAACACTTTAAATACCTAAAAGCTGTCATTTGAAACTTTATTAGGACAATAAAAACAAAATACACTTGAACTTCTATTGTATATGTTCCTTGTTATAAAATTAACTCTTAAAAGTGAACAAAAAAAATCTGCATTAAACACAAAATATTCCCTTTCGTGTATCATTGTATCTATAATGCAAATTTTATAGTAATCATTATTACCCTTAGGATTTACTTTAGTATATTCATAAACACTCTCAATAAAAAGTAAATATTTGAGAATGTTTGTATCAGAAAATAAATCACATATACTAACTTTTACTTTATTATGACAAATAAAATTAAAATAAATTTATTCACATTTTAATTTTTCAATTTTACCAAACTCGCCTAACTATTTATTTAGTTAAAAAATTGTTTTACCGTTATAAAATCCTATACTTATCAAATTGTAAATTCGAATTTCTTATCTTTCAAAAAAGGTAATTTTTCTCGAAATGTATCAAGTTCTTTCTTATCAATTTCCAATGTCTCCACACACTCTTTATCAGCAATGGAGAATAACACAGAACCATCTGGCCCAATTAAGCAAGAGTCTCCAGAATGATACACATTATTGCTATCATAACCCACTCTATTTACACCAACTACATAAGATTGATTTTCAATTGCTCTTGCAATTAAAAGTTGCTTCCAAGGATAACTTCTTCTTGCAGGCCAATTTGCAACATATATAATAATATCAAAATCGCGATTAAATCTTGACCATACGGGAAATCTTAAATCATAACAAATTAACGGGAATACTTTCCATTTTTTATAATTTATGATTATTCTTTCTGTTCCCCTTGCAAAATACCTTTCTTCACCAACTAAACTAAATAAATTTCTTTTATCATAATACAATACCCTACCAGAAGTGTTAACCCATAAAAATCTGTTGAAATATTTAAACTTCTTTTTCCTACTTTTCTCTTTCACTATTATACTTCCACATACGGCTGATTTACATTCTTTAGAAATTTTTTTCATCCATGAAACTGTTTCCCCTTTCATTGTTTCCGAACATTTTTCCACATTCATTGTGAAACCTGTTGTAAACATTTCAGGTAATATAATAACATCTGTATTTTTAACATATCGTTCAAGAAGTGTAAAAATTTTATTCCTGTTTTCTTCTGGCTTTTCCCATTGAGGATTATATTGAACAATTGTTATTAACAATTTGTGTTCGTTTTTCATTTTCTCTTATTTAATATTGATAAAAAGAATATTTTTATATAGATTATAAACATTGTAATTCTGATTATGAAACATAATATAAATTTTATAATATTATTATGAAAAAATTTTTATCATTCATTTTAATTATTATATTATACTTTAATTTATTTTCTCAAGATAGAACAACAGTAAAAAGTGTTAATTTTTTTTACAATATAAAAAACGAAATCATTTATCCCATAACTGAATCGCAAACTCACATCAGATTTTTAAACACACCTGCTGGAACTCTTTCTATTTATCCCGATGTAAGAATATTACCTTCTAATATAAATCAAAGTACCATTTCTGCTGTTTTACACCCAACCAACCCCAATATTATCTTAGTCGGTGCTAATACAGATCTTGGAGTTGGATATTACATTACTCTTAATGGTGGTATCAATTGGTTCGGAAATAATCTATTACCTGGTTCTTTCAACATTTCATCTAACCCAGCTGTAGCAATTGCAATAAATGGTTTCTTTCATTATAACTATCTGGATAATTTTCTCGTCTCTGATAGGAGCACAAACAGTGGAACTAACTGGCTGGGAAGAGTAAATATCCCTGCGAATTCTGGATTTGATAAAAATCATATTGCAATTGATATTAATTCATCAAGTCCTTATAGTGGTAGAATATATGTCGCTTACACAAAGTGGGTTGCTCCATATCCTATTATGATTTCTTATTCCACGAATAACGGTTACTCTTTTACAGCAGAGCAGCAAATTGGTGCCCCCCAAAGTAATCATATAGAACAAGGAGCAAACTTACAAATTGGTCCAAATGGAGAAGTATATTGCATTTGGGCAACACCAAATTTATTAAACAACAATATTGAAGATAAAATTGGTTTTACTAAATCTATTAATGGTGGTATTAATTGGATAACTGCAACAACACCAATAACTATAAATGGTATAAGAGGAACACTTTTAAATACAAACATCAGGGTTAATTCTTTTCCCTCTATGGCTGTTGACAGAACTGGTGGAGTAAGAAACGGATATATCTATATCTGTTGGGCACAAAGAAATCTTGCGCCTGCTGGAACAGATGCTGATATCTGTTTTACTTATTCTTCCAATGGTGGTACTAGTTGGGCTACTCCAATAAGAGTAAATGATGACGCTCTAAATAATGGCAAGCAACAATTTTCTCCATGGATTTCTATTGACCAAGCAACAGGTTTGTTAAGCATAATCTTTTATGATACAAGAGATGTAGCAACTCAGGACTCGTGCCACACTTACCTTGCAATGTCAAATAACGGTGGTATTAACTGGACTAATTTTAAAATTAGCAGTAATGCCCAAAGACCAACTCCACTTTCAGGGTATGCAACTGGTTATTACAGTGATTATATTGGTGTGGTTTCTCACAATGGAATTGTTCATGCTTTTTGGACTGATAACCGAACGGGAAAAGCACAAGTGTATTATTGCAAAATTACGGTAGGTCCTGTAATAATTCATTCTAAAATAAAAGATTCCGAGAGCACGACAGGTCCATATCCTGTAAGTGCACAAATACTTCCAATTGGTGCTGCTATAAACCCTACATTTACAAAAGTTTTTTACGGTATTGGTAGTTTTACAGATAGTATTTTACTAATAAATACAAGTGGCAATAACTGGACGGGTAGTATTACAGGTAATGGTGTACCATCAAGATATATTTATTATCTGCGTGCAGTGGATAACGACAATAAAATATCTTACTTCCCTGCTGGAGCTCCTACTTCATATCTGGAATTCTTCACTGGTCCTGATACTGCAAAACCTCAAATAGTTCACTCTCCACTTGTAGATACATTAAAAACATATTGGCCACTAACTGTGTCTGCATACATTACTGATAATATTGGTATAGATTCCGCCTGGGTAAGATGGTATAGAAATAACACCTCTACGGGTATTAAACAATTTAAACTAAACAACACATCTGGAACAATATACTCAGCTGCTTTTAATTCAACACAATCAGAAGTAAATTATGGTGACTCTATTTTCTACAGAATTTTTGCACGGGATAATTCTTCTAACCATAATACAGATTCAACTCAGTTATACCAATTTAAAATAAGCAATACTACAAATATCTACATAGGTAATGGAACTATAATAACTTCATATCCTTTTTCTACATTTTACACCGATGCAAGAACAAACATTCTTTATACCGCAAATGAGATTATTTCAGCAGGTGGAAGTGCAGGATTTTTTACAAAAATAGGCTTTAATTTTGCATCTGCATCACCAATTACAATGAATGCTTTAACTATACGAATTAAACAGACCTCTAATACAACAGTAACTGGTTTTACTAATTCAGGATGGACTGATATTTACTATGGTAATTACACAGTGCCAGGAACTGGTTGGCAATATTTTAATTTTAATCCACCCTTTGAATGGAATGGTACAAGTAATATTCTTTTTGAAGTTTGCTTTGATAATTCTACTTACGGTTCTAATTCACAAGTATATTCTTCAAATATTTCCAATATGGTATGGGAACAGCATGCTGACTTAACAAGTGGTAGTGGATGCACAGATTTAAACTCTGGTAATGTTCAAAATGCTCGTCCAAATATAAGTCTGACTATAAATGCTTATGTTGGTATAAAAAAATTAAGTTCTGAAACACCTGTTACATTTGAGTTGAAACAAAATTATCCTAACCCTTTCAACAACTCAACTAGAATAAATTTCCTCCTTCCTATAAAAAGTTATGTAACTCTTAAAATATTTGATATTTTAGGCAGAGAAGTTGCCACTCTATTTAACTCAACATCAGAACAAGTTTTAGAACCTGGTATTTACACTATTGATTGGAATGCAGATGGTTTATCTAGTGGAGTTTATTTCTACAGAATACTCATAAATTCTGCCGATGGTTCAGAAAAGCACTTCTCTGAAACAAAACGAATGGTGCTGGTAAAGTAAATAAATATTTATTCCAAAAGTGAATGGTGAACTGAAAAAATTTTGGGGAAATCAATTCTATTAGATAATAAATGAAGATACTTAAATACTTAAAAGATTTAAAACATAAAGATAAACCAAGACCTGAAGCTCTTAACTTTTTGAAGTTTATTGGACCTGGTCTGCTTGTTACTGTCGGGTTTATTGATCCAGGTAATTGGGCATCTAACATTGCAGCAGGCTCGGAATTTGGATATGAACTCTTATGGATGGTAACTGCATCTACTATTATGTTGATAATTCTACAACACAATGTCGCTCATCTTGGAATTGTTACAGGTTTATGTTTGTCAGAAGCAGCAACGACATATATGAATAAATATTTATCTAAAGGTGTTCTTATATCGGCAATGGGTGCTTCAATATCAACCTCACTTGCAGAAATTTTGGGTGGTGCAATTGCTTTAAATATGCTCTTTGGATTACCTTTGATAATTGGAACAGTTATTGTTTGGGTATTTGTATCTTTTATGTTGCTTACTAATTCTTATAAAAGAATAGAAAAAGTTATTATCGGTTTTGTTTCTATTATTGGATTTGCTTTCTTGTATGAATTATTACTTGTAGATACTTCATGGAATGAAGCAGTAAAAGGTTGGATAACACCTTCAATTCCAGAAGGTGCTATTGTAATAGTAATGAGCGTTCTTGGAGCAGTAGTTATGCCTCATAATTTATTCTTACATAGTGAAATTATTCAAAGTCGTCAATGGAATTTAAAAGAAGAATCAATAAGAAAAAAACAATTAAAATATGAATTTTTAGACACGCTTTTTTCTATGTTGGTTGGATGGGCAATAAATAGTGCAATAATAATTTTAGCTGCAACAACTTTTTTTAAGAATAATATTCCAGTTTCAGAACTTTCAGAAGCTAAGACATTGCTTGAACCTTTGCTTGGAAATTCAGCAGGAATTGTTTTTGCACTTGCATTACTATTTTCAGGAGTGTCTTCAACTATAACATCAGGTATGGCTGGTGGGAGTATTTTCGCAGGTATATTTGGTGAACCCTATGATATTAAAGATAAACATACAAAAATTGGAATTGGAATTTCTCTCCTCTGTGCCGTAATTATTATTTTATTAATTAAAAATCCTTTCAGGGGATTAATTATCTCTCAAATGGTTTTAAGTATTCAGTTACCATTTACAATTTTCACTCAGATATATCTTACCTCTTCAAAAAAAGTAATGGGAAAATTTGTTAATTCCAAATCAACAACATTTTTACTGCTCATTATTGGTATAATCGTTACTTATCTAAATATTAGATTATTCTTATTTGCTATTGGAGTATAAAATTTTTTATTTGTGTGGTACTTCATAATAAAGCGGTCCGTCAGGTCCAAGTGGTAATCCAAGCAAAATCCAAATTATCAGCAACAATATCCACCCAATTGTAAATAATATCGTATATGGTAACATTGTAGAAATTATCGTTCCTATACCATACCGATCACTATATTTTTGAGCAAAAGTAACTATCAACGCAAAATAGCTCATCATTGGAGTTACAAGATTTGTAACCGAATCGCCAATTCTGAATGCTGCTTGTGTCAAAGCAGGATGATACCCTAGAAGCATAAACATTGGAATAAAAACTGGAGCCATAATAGCCCATTTAGCAGAAGCACTACCCATAAACAAATTAATAAATGCAGAAAGTAAAACGAATGCGACAATAAGTGCTACACCAGTGAGTCCAATACTTTTTAATGTAATCGCACCTTTTACTGCTAAAATAACACCAAGATTACTATAATTAAAAAAGTAAACAAATTGAGCGGCAAAAAAAACAAGTACTATATACCCAGCTAAACCACTCATAGATTTAATAATATGCTTAACAAAATCTTTATCATTCCTGATTGTCTTAACCACAATTCCATACACTAAACCAGGAACTAAAAAGAATAAGAGTATACCAACAATTATCCCATCAAAAAAAGGCGAATGCAAAATCGAATTATCTTTGGGATTCCTAAAAATTCCATTCTCAGGAATTATAGTAAGAGCTAATATAATTACAACAATCAACATTGATATACTTGCCCATCTAAGCCCCTTTCTCTCAGCATCATTTAATTTCTCAAGTTCTACTTTTTCTGCATTTCCTTCATATTTTCCAAGTCTTGGTTCAACTATTTTTTCTGTAACAATCGTTCCAATTATTACTATTAAAATAGCCGACACAAACATAAAATAATAATTCACTGCAGGATTGATAACCATATCAGAGACAATTATCTGCGAAGCAGAAGTAGAAAGGCCTGCAAGAATTGGGTCAACCGAACCAATTAAAAAATTAGCACCGAAACCACCACTAACACCAGAAAAAGCAGCAGCAAGCCCTGCAATTGGATGTCTACCTAATGAGTAAAACACAAGTGCCCCAAGCGGAATTAAAATTACATATCCTGCTTCAGAAGCAATATGAGAAAGCACACCAGCAAAAACAAGTGCAGCTGTAATCAATCGTTTCGGTGCATTTAACACTAAAGCACGAATCATTACATTAAATAAACCCGAACCTTCTGCAACCCCTAAACCAATCATTACAGCAAGTACTAATCCAAGTGGTGGAAAATTAACAAAGTTTTTAACAACATTAGTGTACATCCACCTAATTCCATCGCTACTTAAAAGATTTTTAGGATGTATAACTTCATTGCTAACGGGATGGATTGCTGTGAAATCAAAATAATGAGCAATGTAAGAGATAATAACAACAATAAAAGCAAGGATTAAAAACAGTATCGCAGGATGTGGTAGTTTATTACCAATAATTTCAACTTTATCAAGAAATCTTGTAAACAAAGTTTGTTTTTTAAAAGTAGAATTGTCCATTCAATCATTCGTTAATTAAAAAAGTCAAAGATACTTTAATTAATAAAAATTGTAAATACAAAGGGAAAAAAATATGCCGATTTATTCTTTATAAAATAATCATTACTTATACATACTATTAATATCAAACAATTTTATATATACTTTTAAAAAATTCAAACTTTTCAAAAAAGTTATATGTATACTTATTCATTTAAAAAGAATTCCTATAATAAAAAAATATTAATAATTACCTAAAAAAAACTGTCTCAATAGACCAATTATTGAGACAGTTTATACTGAAAAACTATTAATAATCTAATTTACTTTACCAATATCATTTTTCTTGTAGCAGTAAATTTATTTGTAATTAATTTATAAAAATATATTCCTGAAGATAAGTTACTCCCATCAAAGCTTACTGTATATCTGCCTGATTGTAAATTCTCATTTACCAAAGTTGAAACTTCTCTACCAGATATATCATATACTTTAATTGCGACGAAAGTATTTTCAGGAATTGAAAATTCTATAGTCGTTAATGGATTAAACGGATTTGGATAGTTCTGTTCTAGTATAAAACTCTCAGGAATTGAAGTTTCATTTTTACTTACTCTTGTTACATTACCCAATCTATCATAGAATACTTTCTTTTGAGATGCATCTATTCCAACATAAAATGCTCCCGCATCACCTATAGCATCATAATATTCAACTAAAGTTGGAATATACATTCTTGCAGACCATTCAATAGGATAATTGCTAACTCTAACAGGGGTTATAAAACTTGTGGGGGAGCTATTTGTAGCTGAAGTAAAAAATAATATATCTGATAATGCTGTTGGCGGTCCAGATTGCAAAGAATCAGAATAGTAAATTACATCTATACCACCACCCGCAACATTATAGTATTTTACATCAAACCAGTATTCATCTCTTCCAGGTAATGGGTGTATAGTAACAGGTGAACCATAGTTTGTTCCGTTATCAGTACTTGCAACACAATTCAAATCAATATTACCCGTTGTTCCAGTTGTATAAAATATCCACGCTCTACCCATATTAATCACACCTTGAAATTGGTCTTTTACCGTACCCGCTGCAATTGGTGTGGTAAAAGAACCCGTAATTGCTAAAGTCCCTGGGGATGTTTCTCTATACCTTACATTCCTTATTGCAGATGTAAGAGTATCAGCAGCAACTGGTCCATAATAATTTATTAGTGCTGTATCTCCAGAGCCTGACATTGCAATCTTGGGATGAGCAGCCGCACTACTTAAGTATATAGATGAACCCCACGAAAAACCACCTGTATTCGAACCGTAAATATATACCTGATTACTTGTATGCAAATCGATAATTAAATACAAACTACCCGTAGATGAAATCGTCACATCAAAATCTCTTAAATTTGTATAAGCTGTAAATTGATTTAAAGAGTTTGATAGGACATTCCAGCAGTAAACACTCGTACCAAATAGGAAGAAACAATAAACTGAATCTGCAGATCTAAGCATTTTAACTTTTGGAATTACAGCGGCGGGGGAAACAGAACCGTGTATTACCCAATTAAGTCCATTATTACTTGATTTCAAAACGACAACACATTTGCCTGAAACAATATTTGTATCTGGAATAGCAATATAAACAGTTGTATTTGTTAACCTATAAACTGAAGAAAATCTTCCAAAAGGTTCCGTTGGTGAAACAAGTAAATCATTTCCCCAATCAGCACTATTCCCAATATATGGGATAGGTTTCTCATAAACCTCACTCTTGGGTGTCTGTCCAAAAGTGTTAATAGTGAATAATAAAATTAACAGAAATAACAATAAAACTATGTTTTTCATTTAACCTCCTTTATTCTTTGTAATATAAAAAAATTAATTTCAACAAAAAATATTATATTTAAGCATAATTATTAATGCTCAATTTCAATTAATGAAATTTAATATTAATAATTGATTAATTTGATAGCTTTTCTTTTTAAAAAATTATTAAACTGTGAAAAGGTAAGTTAAAAATCAAATTATGTATTTATCTCTAATAATAAATGCTCTTAAAAAAACTAAAATCAGTAATTAGGTGGACTATTCCATTTTGGTAGAACATTATTTATAAATTCCATTTTTTGTTCCCAGATTTTTTTCATATCAAGTCCAATGTATTGTTGTGCTTTTTCTTTTGTCGATATATCTGGCATTTGCACTGGTAGTTTCACATTCAATTTCTGTAATAATTCTGTAAGCAATAATCTTGCTTCCATAGCTTTTTCTATTGATGCACCAAGTATCCTTGCTGATTCAAGTGGAGCATGGAACGCCCCACCAATAGAAGCCATAACATAATCCCAACGCCACTGTGCTTGCCTTATCAATTTTAGAATTGGTTTCATTTCTTCTTCTTTCGCACCATTATCCCAGGCTGTTTTTGCTTCTATATGAGCTTTTACAATTAAAGAAGTTGCTTTTTTAGATAATTCCATAATTTTATACTGCCTGTCATAAACATTTTTTCTCAAACTCTCTTCACTTTCTCTATGACAAACAGCACAAGAATTTGAAATGTTATTTAAAGGACTCTGTACATGATGATCCGTAAATTTAACCCCACCTTCCGTCTTATATGGCATATGACATTCAGCACAAGAAATTCCTCGCTCAGAGTGAATACCAAATTTAAACAACTCAAAATCAGGATGCTGCGCTTTTAACATAGGTGCTTTGCTTAATGAATGCACCCAATCAGTATGATTAACTGAATCATAATATGCTTCCATATCTTCCATAGATAACCCCTTATCCCACGGAAAAGTAAGATATTTTCCTTCACCTTTAAAATAATATTCAACATGACACTGCGCACAAACAAGTGATCTCATTTCTTGGTGTGTTGAATTATTAATATCCTTTCCCATCCTTTGAAATGCTTCCACAAGAGCAGGTCGAGTAATTCTCAAATGCATCGTTTTAGGGTCGTGGCAATCCTGACAACCAATGGAATTTCGATGTTCTGGACCCAATTCTGCCCATGGCTTTTTATAATATTCAGCAATTCCCATCTGGTTCATCAATCTTGGTGCATCCGTACTTTTACAAGTCCAGCAGGCACCTGGTTGGGGGACTCCAGTTCTTAAAGTATATCTTACATCTTTAAGCGCCAGGTAATGACCCCTTGCTTGATTATAGTCTCTTGAAAAAGCGTATCCTGCCCACATAATAACAAGGTCTGGATTTTTTTCCAGCATATCAATCGTTGCTGAACCCCCATATTTACTTGCAAAGGTCGTATCAGCTGTTTTTAAATAAGTTTCATATTCACGTGGATAATTTTCACCCCACACTTCATTTCGTGGCTCCCACTCTGCAATTGGTTTTACTGTTTGTAACACCAGGGCTTCGCTGCGCCTCTCTATTATTGAACTTGCAAGTAAACCAATAAGGAAAACTATTACAATTGTTATTACATATAAAACCCAACCGAGCCATGGTTTCGATTTAACTGAATCGGATATTTTACTCATAATTAGTAAAATTTAATTACCAAAAATTTTTATTTAGATAAATATTTCTCCATCCAATCAGGAACAACTTTTGTTGGTTTAAATACTTTAACATCAGGTGATGCTGATAAACTGCTAATTTTACCGTGTGGTGTTCCATTATGGCAATTCCAACAAGCAATTTCTTCTTCCTCTTCATCTTTTTCGTTATCATAATCACCAATTTTCGCATCTAATAAAGTTAGTAAGTTATGGTGACATCTTTCACAATTTTCTTTTACTACTTCTGCTCCTGCTTCTTTTATTCTTATCACCTGCGGTTCTAATCGCAATGTAAATATTGTAGAATGTCTTAATCCATCTGATGCTTTAAAATAAAATTTCCTAAAAATATTGTCATGTGGAACATGACAATCATTGCAGGTAGCAATTCTTGGATGTGAACTATGCCACCAGGAAGCATAACTATCATACATTACATGACAATTGACACAAGCTTCAGGATCGTCAGAAAGATAGGAAGTACCTTTACCTATATAAATCACAAAAATCAGTAACCCTGTAAAAACGCCAAGAGCAATAATAACAGGGATTCTCCACTTTTCAGGGGGAATAAAAAAACTTATGAAATTTTTTATTCGTTTTTGCAAAATTAATTTTTTCTCTATTTACAAAAATATTTAAACTAAATACAACTTGCTTTGATAAAAGTCAATAAAATTTAAATTAATTTTTTTAAACCATTATAATCAATAATTGTAATATTCTTACCCCAAATTTTAATCAACTTCTCATTCTGTAATTTCTTAAATGTGCGAGACAAGGTCTCAAGAGTTGCTCCGATATATGATGCTAAATCTATTTTGGAAACACTTAATTGAAAAGTATTTGAGTGTTTTATGTTTTTACATCCCTCAATTGCTTTTTTGGTTTCATACTCTGATAATAAATAATTTACTAACCTTCCTGTAACATCTCTTGATTTCACATTAACAATTTGTTCTTGCATCATTCTCAATTTTTTTGAAAGTACCGTGAATAGACCAAAACACATTTCAGGATACATCCTTAATACCTCAATAAATTCTTTTGCGGGAATAAATATTAACCTTGTTCCTTCACATATATTCATTGCATTTGCAGGATACTTTGCTTCATTGTTCATTATTTTATTATAATTTTCCAAGAGTGGCACTTCTGCAAATGTCTCATTACTGTGTAAAATATGAATTATTCTTTCTTTACCTTCCTTCGTTAATCTGAAAATTTTTATTATCCCTTCTGCTATGCAATAAAATCCTTTATACTCATCACCTTCTTGAAAAATAGTTTCCTTTTTCTTCGGCTTTAAAATTTTTGATATAGAAGCAATCTGTGTTATTTGCTTTTTGTTTAATCCCGACAACAAAAATATCTTTGATAATGATTGAGCAATTAACTCCCTTTGAATAATTTCTCTATCTGATTTTGGTATAACTGCCACCATAAAAGTTAATTTTAAAATGGTAAATCATCTTCTTCCTCAGGTGGGGATTTAGTATTATTTTCATTTGAAATTTCATTAGATTCACGTGGCTTTTCTTCTTCTTTCTCTCTGGGTTTTTCTTCTTCTTTCTCTCTGGGTTTTTCTTCTTCTTTCTCTTTTAGTCTTTCCCCCTTGTCTGAAGCTGAACTTTCACCACGCTTTTTTATTTTTAATGCTCTCAATGTAGTAAAATAAACTTTCTCTCCTTCTGGATTTATCCACTCTCTACCTCTCAATTCAAACTCCACCTCCACATCATCTCCTTTTACAAAACCATCTACAATTGAAC
>JAOADD010000042.1 GCA_026417495.1 Ignavibacteria bacterium | reverse complement strand
TATCTTATTTTTAAAAATTAAGCATTGTTAAAAAATTTTATTAGAAATATTTTTAAATAAAGTTTATGAACGGTAAAAAAGATATTTTTCTTGATAATGCTTCTACAACTCGAGTTGATGAAGAAGTAAGGGATGCAATGTTGCCTTACTTTTCTGAATTTTATGGCAATCCTTCTTCTGTTCATCAATTCGGGAAGAAAGCAATGCTTTTGCGTGAGTCTGCACGCGAGCTTATTGCTGACTTTCTCGGTTGTAAGCCCACTGAGATTTTCTTTACAAGTTGCGGGACTGAATCCAACAACACAGCAATAAAAGGATTTGCACTCAACTTTCTTGGTACACAAAAAAATCATATTATCACCAGCAATATAGAGCATCCGTCCGTTATTCAATCGGTTTTATTTCTAAAAGAGAAATTTGGATTTGAAATAACTGTGTTAAAAGCAGATAACGAAGGTAGAGTATCACCAGAGCAGGTTCAAGATGCAATAACAGAAAAAACTTTTCTTATTACTGTAATGCATGCTAATAATGAGCTTGGAACGATAAACGATATAAAATCTATTTCGGAAATTGCAAAGTCCAAAGGAATATATTTTCACTCTGATACAGTTCAAAGCATCGGGAAAATAAAGTTTAAACTAAATGAAATTCCTCTTAACTCTGCTTCTTTATCAGCACATAAAATCTACGGTCCAAAAGGAATTGGCGTTCTTTATCTAAGTGAAAATTCATTCGTAGAAAAATTACTCCATGGTGGTGGACAGGAAAGGGGATTAAGGTCTGGAACAGAAAGCATTCCTCTTATTGCAGGATTGAAAAAGACTATAGAAATCCTGATAAATAAAATAGATGAAGACATTGAACATTATACTAAATTAAATGAATACTTAAAATCGCAGTTGACTAAATACTTTAGAGAAGGTATTTCTTACAATTCACCAAAAGAAAATGTATTACAAAATATTGTGAATATTAAAATTGATTATCGTAAATTTAACATAGACCCAGAAATGCTTATTGTTAAGTTTGATTTGAATGGTATTGCTGTTTCTGCTGGTTCTGCCTGTCACTCTGGTGCATTAAAACCGTCAGAGATTCTTTTGGAGTTAGGATTATCAGAAAAAGAAGCATTGAGTTCAATAAGAATTTCTTTCGGCAGGTATAACACAAAGGATGATATAGACTTTTTTATTGATGTTTTAAAAAGAATTCTGCAATGAAAAAATTTTTTTGTATATTATTATTTACTCTTTTTGCTGCTTCACTCTCTTTTTCTCAACCTGCATCAGTTTGGGTTAAACAAACAAATAGCCCTACAAATTATAACTTAAAGCGAGTTTACTTTGTGGATTCTCTTTATGGTTGGATTACTGCTGATTCAGGAATGGTATTTAGAACTACAAATGGTGGTCAAAATTGGGTTCAACAATTCAGCAATTCAACTTATAACTTTGTTGATATTTTCTTTATAAATAGAAACAGGGGATGGGCTTTAGCTTGGTACTATAATTATAATTACTACGGCTCGTTTATATTTTCCACGACTAATGGTGGTGTTAATTGGTCTTATTATCTCTATCCTGATACTATGGTCTATGCAAATGTAATTTATTTTACAACTTTAAATAACGGTTATCTTGGACTTACTTTCCCGCAACCGAGAGTTTTAATGTATACCACAAATGGTGGTGTAAATTGGTCACCTGCAGAGATAGCACAGGGACTGGTTTCAAATTTTCCAATTACGAGAATTAAATTTGTTAATCAAACCACAGGCATTGCTGTTGGCGGATATATTGATATTGCAGGAGTTGTTTGGAAAACAACTAATGCAGGGTTAAATTGGGTATCTCAACCCGTTGGTGCTGAACCGTTATGGGACCTATGCATCTGGGATGCAAATAATATTTTTTCTTCAGGTGGAGATTTTGAATATGGAATAAGTGTTTCTCACACAACAAATTTAGGAAGCAATTGGACATATAGTTGGCTTGAGATTTTTGGAATGGGGCTTTCGATTGCTTTCCGAACTCAAAATGAAGGTTGGATTGCTTCTGGCTTCTCTGAGTTGCTTGTCTATACTACTGATGCTGGTTCAAGATGGCAGGAAATACCGTCTCCTGATAGCACTATGGTAACAAGTATAGTATTTGCTAATCAGTATACAGGGTGGGCTGTAGGTGAGCATGGCACTATTTTAAAATATAATGCAGGTTCTTCGGGAGTTAATAATCAAAATACAAAACTTGAAGATTTCTCTCTGGTTTATAATTATCCAAATCCATTTAACTCGTCCACTACTATAAGGTATCAGGTTTTATATCCTTCGCTTGTAACAATAGAAGTTTTTGATGTTAATGGCAAGTTTATTAAAAAGCTTAAAGAAGAGTATCAAAATTCAGGTGTCTATAAATTCAAATTCTATGCTGATGATTTGCCATCAGGAGTATATTTTTACAAGGTTAGAATTAAGCAGAATTATGATAATAGAGAATTTGTGAATTCTGGAAAAATGGTTCTGGTAAAATAATTTTTTTAGAAAAAGAAATTTAGATGATGGTTATTAAAAAAATATTAGTTGTTTTTGTTTTTATTTTTGCATTTAATCTTTCTTATGGAGCAAAGGTTGTTGAGAGTAATAAATATCTATATTCAAGTTTTGTTCATCATAAGTTTTTTGTAAAAACAAAGTATGAATTAAAAGTCTCTGAAGCAACAGGTAAAACATCACTAAAAACAGGTTTAAAATCTCTTGACTTAAAAATTCAAAAATATAAAATCAAAGGAATACGAAAACTATTCCACTTGAATAATGGCAATCCTTATGTGTATTATAAACTCGGAATGAATAGGGTTTATGTGTTTCATCTAGATTCAAATTATTTTAACAATCTTGTTGAAATTATAAAAGATTTTTGTTCAGATGATTTTGTGGAATTTGCGGAGCCTGTTTTTACTGGGGAAGCAGCAGGGAAAAAAGATGTAGTTAGTTTTAATAGTCAAAGCAGTTTGATCCCAAATGATGAAATGTTTTATCTGCAGTGGTATTTAAAAAATGATGGCAAAATTCCACCTTCTTCTGGTAGCAATGAAGCAAAAGTTGGAGCCGATATTAATATGGTAAACGCATGGGATATTGAAACTGGTAGTCAGGATGTTATAGTTGGAATTATGGATTCTGGGGTAAAATTTGGGCATCCTGAACTGATGGGTAGAATTTGGATTAATAAAAATGAAATACCTAAAAATAAAATTGATGATGATAAAAATGGTTATGTTGATGATGTCTATGGTTGGGATTTTGCTTATGATGATAACATGCCTGATGATGGCTTTGGGCATGGAACAAATATTACAGGTATAATTGGAGCTAACTCAAATAACACTATTGGTTTTGCAGGGATTAATTTCAAATGTAAATTAATGATTTGCAAAAACCTTTCTGATGATAATACGGGCGAATACGAATGGTGGGCAGAATCTGTAAAATATGCTGTGGATAATGGTGCAAAAATTATTAATATGAGTGAAGGTGGAGAAGATAACTCAAAGGTTCTGAAAATGGCAATTGATTATGCAATTGCAAATGATGCGCTTGTTATTGCTGCTATGATGAATAAAGGAAATAACAAGAGTTATTATCCTGCTGCGTATCCTGGTGTGTTGGCTGTTGGAGCAACTGATACCGATGATAAAAGATGTGTCAGGTTTACATGGGGTGGGGGTAGTTGTTGGGGAAAGCATATTTCTGTTGTTGCTCCAGGTAATAAAATTTATGGATTGGATTATATTGATATTAATAGATATGATATTTCATGGAGTGGTACTTCTCAATCTACAGCAATTGTTAGTGGAATTGCTTCCTTGCTTCTATCACAAAATAAAAATCGAACAAGCAACGACATTAAACAAATAATTACAAGAACTGCAAAAGATAGAATAGGAGATCCACGAGAAGATAAAGCTGGTTGGGATGAATATTATGGATATGGCAGAGTTGATGCATACCTTGCTTTAAGTTATTCTTTACCCGATGAAGGAAAGTAAAATACAGGATTATATTACAAAGAGTGGTTTAAGTTGCAATTTAGTTTTTCTATCTGAAGTTGACTCAACAAATGATTTTGCAAAGAAAAATGTAATTTCGCCACCAAGTGTAATTATCTCGCCGTTTCAAAAAAAGGGTAGGGGACGATTAAACAACAGGTGGTATTCAGAGCCTGAAAAAAATATTACTATGACAATTGTTCCAGATAGAATTCGCTCTGAAAAAGATTTTTGTATAGTAAATTATTATGCTGGGGTTGTAATTTATAATGTTCTTGCTAATGAATATCCTGAATTAAAAGTTGCTCTTAAATGGCCTAATGATATTATGATTAATGGAAAGAAAGCAGGTGGTATCTTAACCGAAGTGGTAAAAAGGAAAGACTTTAATGATAGTAGTTTAATAATTGGTATTGGGCTTAATGTAAATCAAGAAGAATTTCCTGAAGAATTAAAGAGCATTAAATATAAATCAAGAAATCCTACTTCAATTTTACTTGAATCAGGTAAGCAATCGGAATTAGAAGATTTAGCTTATAAAATCATAAAAGAATTTTTCGTGTTTTTCGATGCAATATACTGCCCTGAAAGGATATTATATCTATGGAAAAAGTTTTCTGAACTGGTTGGAAAAGAAGTTGAATTTATTAAAACAGATAATAATGAAGCTTTTAAGGGTAAAGTTTTAGATATAGAATGTGATGGTGCTATTGTTTTACTGAATGATAGTGGAGAAAAATTTAAGTTCTTTTCAGGAGAAGTGCATTTAATTTATTAAAATTTTTTTATAAGTTGTTATTCAAGAAAAAGTTATAATATGCTTGCTGACTACGCTCAGATTCTTGTATTTATGATAGTGGCAGTAGGTTTCGTCGCTATCGCATTCATAGCCGCACTCCTGATCGCTCCGAAAAGACCCTCCTCTTTTAAAAATACCACTTATGAATGTGGTGAAGATACTGTTGGTGATACCTGGGTCAGGTTTAATGTTAGGTTTTATGTTGTTGCTTTGATTTTTATTATTTTTGATGTGGAAATTATTTTTCTGTTCCCATGGGCTGTGGTTTTTAAGGAATTAGGAATGTTTGCTTTTATTGAAATGGCTATATTTCTTATTATATTGATTTTTGGCTTTATTTATGCGCTTGCAAAAGGTGATTTAAGATGGGATAAACCAGAACCTGTTATTCCAAAATTGGAACGGCAAACTTTTAAAGCAGAATAATTTTTTTATCAAATTAATTCTTTATGGGAATTTTAGACAGACTTGATGTAAACATAGAACGATTTGAATCTGGGGCTGTAACAATAACATCATTGGATAAACTTCTAAACTATGCGAGACTCTCCTCTATGTGGCAGATGTTTTTTGGGCTTGCTTGCTGTGCTATTGAAATGATGGCTACTTCTGCTTCTCACTATGACCTTGATAGATTTGGTATCATACCAAGACCATCACCACGGCATTGTGATATTATCCTTATATCTGGAACTGTTACTTTAAAAATGGCTACCAGAATTAAAAGACTTTATGACCAGATGCCAGAACCAAAGTATATTATTTCTATGGGTAGTTGTGCTAATTGCGGTGGTCCATATTGGGAACACGGATACCATGTGCTTAAAGGTATAGATAGAATCATTCCCGTTGATGTTTATGTCCCGGGTTGTCCTCCAAGACCAGAAGCATTACTTGAAGGTCTTCTAAAATTGCAGGATAGAATACGAAATCAAGGATTATTAAAGAATAAAAAATAAGTTTTTATGGAGATTAATGATATATATAATTTATTAAAATCTGCTTTTGACGAAGGAATTATTGATTTAAAAACTGATATTCCACTTGAACCCTTTATTATTGTTGATGCAAATAAGATTAATGCCGTATCTTATTTTTTAAGAGATGAAAGGAGTTTACAATTTGATTTCCTGAATTGTTTGAGTGGTGTTGATTTAGATAGTGATAATTTAGCGGTTGTATATCATATGTCTTCATTCGTGCATAAGCATAAATTGAAAATTAAAGTAATAGTTCCAAAATCTAATCCTGTGGTAAAAAGTGTTTATGATGTTTGGGCTACTGCTGAGTGGCATGAAAGGGAAGCATACGATTTATTTGGTATTATATTTGAAGGGAATCCCGATTTGAGAAGGATTTTACTACCAGAAGATTGGGAAGGATATCCACTTAGAAAGGATTATAAAGTTCAGGAGTTTTACCGAGGAATGAGAGTTCCTTATTAAAATAACTAAAATTTTCACAATTGAAAGAACAATACGAAAATATTGAACTAAAAACTGAAGAGATTGTAATTAATATGGGACCCCAACACCCATCAACTCACGGGGTTCTCAGACTTGTTGTTACCCTCAATGGTGAAATTGTCGTTAATGTAAAACCGTATATTGGATACTTACACCGATGTTTTGAGAAGCATGCAGAAGCGATGACTTATCAGCAGGTAATTCCTTATGTTGATAGACTTGACTACCTGAATGCTATGAATAATGAACTTGCATATGTGCTTGCTGTTGAAAAATTGCTTGGTATTGAAGTTCCTGAAAGAGTTGAATACATCAGGGTTATTATGTGTGAATTGCAACGGATTGCTTCGCACCTTGTTGCGGTTGGCACTTATGGAAATGATATCGGAGCAATGACGCCATTTCTGTATTGCTTCATTGATAGAGAAATGATTTTAGATTTATTTGAGATAACTTGTGGAGCAAGATTGCTCTATAACTATATCTGGATTGGTGGCTTATCGCATGATATACCGAAAGATTTTCAACCAAAGGTAAAAAAGTTTATCAAGTATTTTAGGCCAAGAATAGATATGCTTAATAACCTGCTCTCTTATAACAAAATTTTCATTGAAAGAACAGCTAAAGTTGGTGTTCTTCCTGCTGATGTTGCAATTAATGCGGGTGCAAGTGGTCCTACTTTAAGGGGTTCAGGAGTAAAATGGGATTTAAGAAAAAATGACCCATATTCTATATATCATAAGTTTGACTTTGATATCCCTGTCGGTAAAGGTGAAGTTGGAACGGTTGGTGATTGCTGGGATAGGTATATGGTTCGTATTAGAGAAATGCAAGAATCACTTAAAATAATTGAACAGGCAATTGATAATATTCCTGAAGGTGATGTTCAAGCAGCGATACCAAAAAAAATTAAGCCACCAGTTGGAGAAGTTTATGTTCGTTCCGAAGTTCCGAAAGGCGAACTTGGTTTTTATGTTGTTAGTGATGGAAGTCCGAATCCATACAGAGTAAAAGCAAGGTCTCCATCGTTTGTTCATGTTAGTTTGATGAATCAGATTTCTAAAGGTGCTATGATTGCTGATTTGATTGCTATTCTCGGTAGTTTTGATATTGTTTTAGGTGAGATTGATAGGTAGAAATTATTTTTTGAAATTTTGATAATAAGTCATTTAACAGAATTTTGTTATTTATATGGATAATTACATTACACAGTTTTTAGGTGAGAATCTAATTTCATACTTCCTTGTACCTATTCCAATTCTAATATTTGTTGCTCTTTTTGCTCTTTATGCAGTTTGGGGAGAAAGAAAAATTTCTGCTTGGATTCAGGATAGAGTTGGACCTAATAGAGTGGGGAAGTTCGGACTTCTTCAAACTATAATTGATACAATTAAATTAATTCAGAAAGAGTTTATAACTCCTGAGAGAGCAGACAGAATTCTTTTTAATACTGCTCCATTTATTGTTTTTACTGCTGCTTTTATGGGATATGCAGTTATTCCATTCAGCAGTATATTCATTGGTGTTGATTTGAATCTTGGTTTATTTTATTTCTTTGCAATTACTTCGGTTGGGGTTATTGGTTTAATGATTGCTGGTTGGTCTTCCAATAATAAATATTCGTTATATGGTGCTATGCGGTCGGTCTCACAAATTGTGAGTTATGAAATACCAACCGCACTTTCTGCTCTTACTGTTGTTATGCTTGCAGGTAGCCTTCAAATGCAAACTATTATTGAAAAACAAGCAGGTGGAATTTTCAATTGGTACATATTTGGTGGACCAGGAGGACCGATTAAAATTTTGATTATTCCTTTCATGGTGATTTCTTTTGTTATTCTGTTTTTATCTACTCTCGCAGAAACAAATAGAAATCCATTTGATATTGTTGAAGCAGATAGTGAAATTGTTGCTGGTGTGCATTTAGAATATTCAGGGATGAAATTTGCAATGTTCTTCTTTGCGGAATATGCTGAAATGTTTGCAGTTTCAGCTATTATTTCTACTTTATTCTTTGGTGGTTGGCAATCTCCTTTTGGTGATTTAATTCCATTTTTGAATCATCCAATAATGCAATTCTTTTGGGCAATTGCTAAAGGGTTATTCTTTGTATTTGTACAAATTTGGATAAGATGGACTCTACCAAGACTTCGAGTTGACCAATTGATGACTATCTGCTGGAAATATATGATTCCTTTTGCTTTTGTGTGTCTTTTTGCTGTTGGTTTATATGTTGTTTTAGTTTAAATAAATTAAAGTTGATGAAGAAATATTTTAAAAATATATACCAAGCGTTCTCTTCCATATTTATTGGAATGTCTATTACATTCAAACATTTTTTTAAGAAAAGTGTTACTATACAATATCCTGAACAGCGGCTTCAACTTCCTGAAAGAGAGAGAAATAGAATTTTTGTTAATATAGATGACTGTATTGGTTGTGACCAGTGTGCTAAAGCATGCCCTGTTAGTTGTATTGATATTGAGACAATTAAAGCAGTACCAGGTGATATAGTTGGAAAAACAGGTGTAACTTCGCAAGGGAAGAAAAAGGTTCTACATGTTGCAAAATTCACGATTGATTTTGCTAAATGCTGTTTCTGTGGTTTGTGTGTATATCCATGTCCTACAAATTGTATTTATATGACAAACGTATTCGAGTACTCAGAATATAAGAGAGAGAATTTAATTTATAATTTCGCTACAATAACACCACAAGAAGCAGAAGCATTAAGACAAAAACTTGCGGAATTCCAGGCAGAGCAAGCACGCAAAAAGGAAGAAGCAGCTAAAACAACATCAGCACCAAAACAGGATAGTGAACCAAAACCTGATAGCAATCCTGATGTAAATAAACAAGATAATCAAACAAGTTGAATATATGCCTGATATAACAACAATATTATTTTATGTATTTTCTTTTTTAGTTGTATCTTTTGCATTCATAGTTGTATTTGCAAGAAATGTGATTTACTCTGCTGTTGCATTATTTGTTTCACTCTTTTTTACTGCTGGCTTGTATCTTTTACTTAAAGCAGATTTTATCGCTTTAACGCAGCTTCTGCTTTATATTGGTGGTATACTTGTACTTTTGATCTTTGGTATTATGCTTACTACCAGAATAACCGATGCTGAAATTAGAACAAAAAATTTAAGTTACATTCCTGCTACTATAGTTACATCAGGTATTTTTGTAATTATGATGGTTGTTATTCTTACTACTAAATGGAATGTTTATAAAGATATTCCAACAGAAGAAACAATAACTCATATTGGTAAACTGTTGCTTTCAACATATCTTTTACCTTTTGAAATTGCTTCTGTTGTGCTTTTAGTAGCTCTTATTGGTGCTGCTATGTATGCTAGAAAAAAGTAAATAATTTTTATTATGCAGATTACAATATATCATTATCTTGCAGTTTCAACAATTATTTTTGTGCTTGGTATATTTGCACTAATTTCAAGGAAAAATGCTGTTTTGATTCTTATGGGTATTGAATTAATTTTGAATGCTTGTAATATAAATCTCATTGCTTTTTCTAAATATGGTGGTTTAGGTGTGGATGGGCAGGTAATTGCTATTTTTGTTATTATTCTTGCTGTTGCGGAAGCTGCTATAGGTCTTGCGATTATTATTAACATTTATCACAATTTTTCTACTGTTAATGTAGATGAAGTGAATTCTCTGAAAGAATAAATTTTTAATGATGGAATTTATACTATATAAACTTCCTGTTATCGTTTTAATCATACCTCTGGTTTCTTTTCTTATTCTGATATTTTTTGGTAAAAGATTGCCAAGAAGGGGTGACTGGCTTGCAAATATATTGCTTTTTTCTGCTCTTGGATTTTCCATTATGATTTTGATTGCTTATTTAATTCACGGAAAGGAAATCAGAGTTTATTTTGATTGGATAAGTTTAGGAGAAGGGCAACCTAAAATTACTGCGGGATTTGTTATTGATTCACTTTCTGCAATTATGCTGGTAGTGGTGAACATTATTAGCGCGTTAGTGCATCTGTATTCAGTTAAGTATATGGAAGGTGACCCAAAATACGGAAAGTATTTTGCTTATCTTGGGCTTTTTACTTTTTCTATGCTTGGTATCGTGCTGACAAATAGTTTACTTCTTATGTATGTTTTTTGGGAGTTGGTAGGTTTAAGTTCTTATTTACTTATTGGATTCTGGTATGAAAGAAAAGCTCCTCAAGAAGCTGCTAAAAAAGCATTTATTGTTAATCGTATTGGTGATGTTGGATTCCTCACAGGTATTATGATAGTATTTTTATTTATAGGTGATTTTAGTTTTACAGGAATTTTTGAAGGAGTTGCTCAAGGTAAATTAGCGGGTGGGTGGTTAACTGCTGCAGGCATTTTAATTTTCTGTGGTGCGGTTGGTAAATCAGCTCAGTTTCCACTTCATGTGTGGTTACCTGATGCTATGGAAGGTCCTACTCCTGTATCTGCACTTATTCACGCTGCTACTATGGTGGCAGCTGGTGTTTATTTGGTTGCTAGAGTTTTTGTTATGCTGTCTGCTGATGCACTTACTGTTATTGCATATATAGGTGCAATTACTGCTTTTATTTCTGCTACTATTGCATTAACTCAAAATGATATTAAACGCGTTCTTGCATATTCAACTGTTAGTCAACTTGGTTATATGATTATGGCTTTAGGTGTAGGTGCATATTCTTATGCTGTTTTTCATCTTGTTACGCATGCATTTTTTAAAGCATGCTTATTTCTTGGTTCAGGGTCTGTGATTGTTGGTATGCATCATATCCAAGATATAAATCAAATGGGTGGTTTGAAGAAAAAAATGCCCATTACTTATTGGACTTTCTTAATTGCTACTTTATCTATTTCAGGAATTCCATTTACATCAGGATTTTTAAGTAAAGATTCAATCTTATCTGCTTCACTTGCGTTTGCTCAGATAAATGGTGGAATTAATTACTTAATTCCAACTATCGCGTTCCTTGTTGCAGGATTGACTGCCTTTTATATGTTTAGACTTGTAATTAAAACTTTCCATGGTGAGCCGAAACTTAAAGAGAAATATGAACACTGTAAAGAATCACCAATTCAGATGACAATTCCTCTGGTAATATTGAGCATTCTTTCCATATATATTTTCTTTTCATTCAATCCAATTTCTGCTGATAATGGTTGGCTCTTGAAAGTGTTGAAAGCACCTGAATCTATTAATGTGGGTATGCAAGGTAAAATTTATCATATATTACCTTTAAAAGAATTTACAGAATATTTGCATCATGCTCACTATCCTGCAATGGCACTTTCAATTATAATGGCAGCTATTGGTATTCTCGTAGCATTTTTATTCTTCTATTGGAAGAAAGTCGATACTGAAAAATTAAAAGTTAGATATAAATTCTTTTATAAATTCTCTCTTAATAAATGGTATTTTGATGAGTTGTATCACTTAACAGCAGTCTCCCTGACAATGGGTTTATCTGCATTAGCGAATTTAATTGATAAATATATTATTGATGGCGTTGTTAATGGTGCTGCATATTTAGTTAAAAATATCTCTGCACTTGGTGGTTGGTTTGATAAATATGTTGTTGATGGTCTTGTGAATCTTATTGCTGTGATAATTCAGTTTTTTGGTTTGATGTTTAGAAAATTCCAGACGGGAAAAATACAAACATATATTGCATTTTTGATTTTTGGTATTATAATTTTGTATATTATTTTTAGAGCATTTTAGTTTGAGTTCTTTAAAATAGCCGGAATGGCGGAATTGGCAGACGCGCTGGACTCAAAATCCAGTGGGAGTAAAATCCCGTAAGGGTTCGACCCCCTTTTCCGGCACAGAAAATAATAAATAAAATTATTATATAATGAGTCAATTAAATATACTCGGTATTGGAATTCTCAGTTGGATTATTTTTCTCCCAATTGTAGGCATGATTATTGTTCTTTTGATACCGAAATCTCAGACAAGAATTATCAAGTATGTTGCGGTTTTCTTTTCTTTATTACTTGTGATTCTTGCTGCATTGATGATTACTCGGTATGATGCCTCTAAAGCAGGAGTTAATAGTTTTGAAAGTCTACAGTTTGTCGAAAAGTTTACCTGGATTTCAGTTGACCTACCTGTTGCTAGTATTGGAAAAGTTAATATAGAATATTTTCTTGGCACAGATGGTATCTCATTTCCAATGATTTTATTGACTGCAATTATTGCATTTGTTGGAGCAGTTGCAAGTTTTAGTGTCAAGAATAATGAGAAAGGGTATTATGCAATGTATCTCCTCCTTGTTACTGGTATGATGGGTACTTTCTGCGCTCTTGATTTCTTCCTATTCTTCGTTTTTTGGGAAGTTATGCTGTTTCCGATGTACTTCCTGATTGGTATTTGGGGAGGTGAAAGGAGAGAATATGCTGCTATTAAGTTCTTTTTGTATACTTTATTTGGTAGTGTATTCATTTTGATTACGATGATTGCATTATTCTTTAGTTCGAAAGACCCTCAGACTGGTTTGCATACTTTCAATATGATAACATTAATGGATCCAAGAACACTTGAAGGTAGTTCATTTTTAGGTGGGATAGGAACTTCACTTCGTTATCTGGCTTTTGTTGCTCTTTATATTGGTTTTGCAATTAAAGTGCCTGTATTCCCATTCCACACATGGTTACCTGATGCTCACGTAGAAGCTCCAACAGCAATTTCTGTTATTCTTGCTGGTGTGCTTTTAAAAATGGGGACTTATGGAATTATGAGAATTTCCTACCCGATTTTCCCTGATGCTGCAAAATTCTTTATGTATCCACTGGCTATTTTTGCTGCAATTAACATTATTTATGGTGCGCTCTGTGCTATGGCGCAGAAAGACTTTAAAAAACTGATTGCATACTCATCTATTTCTCATATGGGTTATGTTTTGCTTGGTATGGCTTCTATGACTTCTATTGGAATGAATGGTGCAATATTCCAGATGTTCAATCACGGCACTATTACAGCTGTTATGTTCCTTATGGTTGGTGTAATTTATGATAGAGCGCATACAAGAGGACTAAACGATTTTGGTGGGTTAGCTAATAAGATGCCTAAATATTTTGCTGTTACTATGGTTGCATTCTTTGCTTCTATTGGGTTACCAGGTTTGAGTGCATTTATCAGTGAATCTTTCATTTTCCTTGGTGGTTTTAGAAGTGATGTAATAAGAGTTATTGCAATAATTTCTACTCTTGGAATCATATTAAATGCGGGTTATATTCTATGGACTATACAAAGAGTTTTCCTTGGAACTTTACCAAATAGATGGGAAGGTTTAAATGATATTAGTCCTCGTGAACTAGTCAGTTCTGTTCCACTTGTAATTATTATTATCTTCCTTGGAATTTTACCATCATTATTCCTTAATTTCATAACTTCGTCTGCAAATCATTTAGTAAATTTAATTTTAAAATAAATTATAAATAGGTGCAACAACAATTTGTAGAAATACTTAGCAATATTGATAAATTCCTACCTGAAATTACTCTCATTGTCACTATACTGGTTTGCTTAATCCTTGATTTAATTATCAGGAAAAAAAGCATTTTCGTTTCTCTGGTAGGAATTATTGGACTCATAATAAGTGCTTATTTTGTTTATAAATATTCTAATAATCAGGAAATCCTTTTTTCAAGGATGATTGTTATTGATCCATATGCTGTATTCTTCAAATTTCTATTCGTCCTATCATCAATTCTTGTAATTATATTTTTTGACTTATCAGAAGAAATTAATAAAGCAACTCATAAAAACGAATATACACTGCTAATTTTATCTCTTGCTCTTGGTGCTTTCCTTATGGCTTCTTCTGTGAATCTTCTTATGATGTATCTTTCACTTGAACTTGCTAGCTTAACTTCATATATACTTGCTGGTTATACTAAGAGATTTAACCGCTCTTCTGAAGCTGCAATGAAGTATTTAGTCTATGGAGCTGCATCATCTGGTATTATGCTTTTCGGAATGACGCTACTTTACGGTTTTACTGGTAGTATGAACATTTACGATATTAGCAGATACCTTGCTATTGCTAAATTCAGCAATCCGTTTATTATACTTGTTATGATTATGATTTCTGCAGGATTTGGATATAAGATTTCTTCTGTGCCTTTCCATTTCTGGACTCCTGATGTTTATGAAGGTGCTCCAACACCAGTTTCTGCTTTCCTTGCTGTCACTTCATCTGCTGCTGGTTTTGCTGTTATGGTAAGATTTTTCATTACTACTTTCATCAGCTCTAACATAACTATTGATGGATATTATAAAGTCATACAGGGAATTAATTGGCAGGAAATTATTATTTTATTCTCTGTTGCTTCTATGTTTATTGGTAATGTAATTGCAATTTGGCAGAAAAGTATGAGAAGGCTACTTGGTTATTCTTCTATTGCACAAGCAGGATACATATTAACTGGATTGATTCTTGCTAATCAATTAGGAATAACAGCTCTCATGATTTATCTCATCGCTTATTTATTTATGAATCTTGGCGCATTTTTTGCTACGATGATGATAGTTAATAAACTTGGTACCGATAATATTGAAGATATGAAAGGGCTTGCATATAGAAGTCCTGTAGTCTGCACTGCTATGGCCTTATTTATGCTTGCTCTTGCTGGAATTCCAGGGACTGTTGGATTTATTGGTAAGTTTTATCTCGTTCTTGCGTTACTAAAACCAGGAACAAGTTATTTATGGCTTGCAATTGTGCTTATGCTCAACAGTGTCATTTCTCTTTTCTTCTATTTTAAAGTGGTAAAGAAAATGTTTCTGGAAAAGTCGGAAACCGAACAGCAACCCGTTAAATACTCTTTCAGTTATTACCTTGTTTTAATCATTCTTGCAATTCCAACAATATTTTTTGGATTATACTTTGCTCCCCTTATAAAATTAGCTGAAAACTCCGCAAAATTTTTTGGAAT
>JAOADD010000009.1 GCA_026417495.1 Ignavibacteria bacterium | reverse complement strand
ATGACGAATAAAATAGAGAGTAGAAGTTTTGTCGCTTTCATTTTTCTCCCTTTCTTTAGTTTTTTAATTTTTGTTTTATTAAGCATTATGGTTTCCCATAACGATTTACCAGAGATTATTTTATAACCTCTGGCAAATCACTTTTTATTCTTCAACTTTAATTAAATGTTTTACTTTTTTAATCATACCTCTAATTTGAGGTGTATCTGTTTTTTCAACAGTTTGATTTATTCTTTTTAAACCTAAAGCACGCATTGTTCGCTTTTGATTCGCTGGTCTATCTATCACGCTTCTAATTTGTGTAATTTTAATCTTTTTTTCCATACAAAATTTTATACATATTTAAATCTTTAAAAGTTCACTGACTGAGATACCTCGACGCTCAGCTGCAGTTTTCAAATCATATAAACTCTCTAAAGCTTTAACTGTTGCTTTTACAACATTATGCGGATTTGATGAACCTAAAAGTTTAGTTAAAACATCTGTAATACCAACCGCTTCCATAACAGCCCTCACACCTCCTCCAGCAATAATACCTGTTCCCGGAGCAGCAGGTTTGAGTAAAACTTTTGCTGCACCATATTTTCCAATAATCTCAAATGGAATTGTTCCGTTCACAATTGGCACTTTAATTATTCTTTTTCTAGCATCTTCAATACTTTTTCTTATCGAATCAGCAACCTCATTAGCTTTTCCTAAACCATATCCCACATGTCCATTACCATCTCCAACCACACTAATTGCAGTAAACCCAAACCTTCTTCCACCTTTAACAACCTTAGCAACTCTACCAATATAGACTAATTTCTCTTTTAATTCTAATTCACTTGCTTTTATAAATTTTTCAGCCATTTAATATTATAAAATTATAAATTTAAAGTCAATACCTAAATAATTACCTTAAAAAAAGCTTGTATCTTATATAAATATATAAAGATTTCAAAAAGAACGATTCAATATTAATCAGTTCTCAGGGGAGGATTCGAACCTCCACTAACGGCTCCAAAGGCCGCTGTCCTGCCATTAGACGACCCGAGAGAATATTTCAAATAACTATTTTTACAAATATAACAAATTATTCTAAAACTTTAAACCACCTTCTCTTGCTCCTTCTGCAACCGCTTTTACTCTACCGTGATATAAGTATCCACCTCTATCAAAAACTACTTTCGATATATTCAAATTTTTAGCATTCTCAGCAATAACATTCCCAACAATTTTTGCTTTAGCAACTTTTCCAGAGACTCCATCAATTTTCTGCTTTACATCTTTACTCAATGTAGATACCTGCAATAAAGTTTTATGGTTAATATCATCTACAATTTGTGCATAAATATGTTTATTACTCCTGAACACAACTAATCTTGGTTTTTCAGGAGTTCCGAAAATCTTTTTCCTGATTTTTAATTTTAATTTTTTCCTTCTATCTAAATTTTTCTTCTTCAATTTTACAAAAAATTTTCTTTTTTACTTAAATTATTTTGTCTGAGTTTTACCTTGTTTCCTTCTTATAACTTCATTTTCGTATTTTATACCTTTACCCTTATAAGGTTCAGGTTTTCTGAATGAACGAATTTTTGCTGCTACCAAACCTACAAGTTGTTTATCAATACCAGAAACTACTATTTGATTTGGAGCTGGTACTTCTACTTTAACCTCAGGAGGAGGAAGAAATGCAATAGAATGCGAATATCCAAGATGTAACAACAAATAATTATTCTTCATTTCAGCTTTATAGCCTATACCAACAATTTCCAATCTTTTAGTATAACCCTCCGTAACACCAACAATCAAATTTTGCAATAAAGCCCTGTGTAAACCGTGCAGTGCTTTAGTACTTTTCCATTCATTTATTCTGGAAAAAGTTACTTGATTATCCTTTATTTCGTACTTAATTCTTTCATGAACTTTCATGGATAAAGTACCTAAAGGACCAGTTACTTCAATAGAATCATCCTTTCCTGTTATCTTAATTTTGCTATCAAAAGTTACGGGTTTAAAACCTATTCTGCTCATTTTTTAATTAATAAAGTTAACATTAATAAATTTACCAGATATAACAAACAACCTCTCCACCAACACCAAGCTCTCTAGCTTGCTTATCTGTTATCAAACCTTTTGAAGTTGACACAATAGCAATACCCATACCATTTCTAACTCTAGGTAATTTTTCAGCTTTTACATAAACTCTTCTTCCAGGTTTACTTATTTTTTTCAATCCATTAATTACATTAGAATCTTCATAAAATTTAAACCTTATTGATAAATATTTTTTCTTATCTACTTCAATAATTTTATAATCATTTATAAAACTTGCTTTCAAAAGTATATCTGTTATATTCTGCTTAAATTTTGAATAAGGTATATCTACGGATTTTTTTTCTGCTTTTATAGCATTCCTTATTCTTGTTAGGTAGTCAGCAATTGGGTCAGTCATTGACATAATAATATTTCCTTATTTAATTAATTACCAACTTGATTTTATAATTCCAGGAATTTTTCCTTGTAGAGCCATTTCCCTGAAAACGAGTCTTGATACACCAAATTTTCTGTAATACCCTCGCGCTCTTCCTGTCACATTACATCTATTATGCAGACGAGTTGGACTACTATCTCTTGGTAATTTTTGTAAAGCACTCCAATTACCTTGTTTTTTCAATTCTTTTCTTAATGCTTCGTATTTTTTTACCAGCCTTTCTCTCCTTTTTTGTCTTGCTATTAAAGATTTTCTTGCCATATTAATTTGTTTGCTGTTTTGTTAAAAATGGAAATCCAAAATGTTTTAAAAGCTCATAAGCTTCTTCATCAGTCTTAGCAGTTGTTACTATCGTTATATCCATTCCTGAAATTCTAGTTACTGTATCAACATTTATTTCTGGAAATATAATTTGTTCTTTTATTCCAAGAGTATAATTACCTCTACCATCAAAGCTTTTATCTGATAAACCTCTAAAATCTCTAATTCGTGGTATTGAAACATTGACCAGTTTATCAAAGAACTCATACATCCTTGCATTTCTTAAAGTTACTCTTACTGCTATGTTCATCCCCGCTCTTAATTTAAAGTTAGATACAGACCTTTTCGCTTTCACTACAACAGGATGCTGACCTGTAATTGCTTCAATATCTTTTACCGTCATTTCAATAAGCTTCGGGTCTGAAACAGCAGCACCGACACCAGCATTAATACATATTTTCTCAAGCTTAGGCACTTGCATTACATTTTTATAATTAAACTTTTTCATTAATTCTGGTACTATGGATTTTCTATATATCTCCAGCAATCTGATAGGAACTTTTTCCTCTACGAATGTTTCTTCTTTAGAGGACTTTTTATCAGATTTTTTCGCTTTCGTCTGTTCTTCCTGTTGTTTTACCTTTTTTCTTTCTTCTTTTGATTTTGCCATAAAATTAAGATATTAAAATTTCACCTGATTTCTTACTTTTTCGCATTCTCTTTACTTTTCCTGTGGTCTCATCTTTAATAACTTCCATCCCAATTCGTGTTGGCTCGTTGGTTTTGGGACACATTAACATTACATTACTAATAGCAATAGGTGCTTCCCTTCTTATAATTCCTCCTTGTGGATTCTTTTGCGTTGGTCTTGTATGTCTGTGAATGATGTTAACACCTTCTACAATAACACGGCCCTTCTTTCTGTCTATATATAATATTTTACCAGTAGCACCTTTATAGTTTCCTGCAATAACTTTTACAAAATCGTTTTTTTTCAATCTATATTTTTCCATTTTAATAAACTTAAATTACTTCTGGAGCAAGGGAAATAATTTTCATAAACTGCTTTTCTCTTAGTTCTCTTGCAACTGGTCCAAAAATTCTTGTCCCTCGTGGTTCATTTTGGTTATTTATTAGTACAGCAGCATTCTCATCAAATTTAATGTAACTTCCGTCTTTTCGTCTTACTTCTTTTTTGGTTCTTACTATTACTGCTCTTGTGACTTCACCTTTTTTTACTGCACCACCAGGAATAGCTGATTTAACGGAAACAACTATGATATCACCAAGACTGGCGTATCTTCTGTCAGAGCCACCAAGAACTCTAATACATCTGACGGATTTAGCACCTGAATTATCTGCTACTGTTAAATTTGTTTCTTCTTGTATCATTTTTGTCTAAAAATTTTATTTAACTTTTTGCAATATCTCTACAACACGCCATCTTTTTCTTTTACTTAATGGTCTGGTCTCCATAATTTTAACTATATCTCCAATATTGCATTCATTTTTTTCATCGTGAGCCATAAACTTGCTTGTCCTTTTATAAAACTTTTTATATAAAGGATGTATTACTCTCTTCTCAATAGCTACAACGACAGATTTATCCATTTTATTGCTAACAACTTTGCCGATTCTTACTTTTCTTTTATTTCTAATCGGTTGTTTTTTTTCTGGCTCATTTACCACTACTTCGTTTTGTATTATTTCCTCGCTCATTTAATTCTATAATATTTATTTTGTTTGTTCTTTTTCGAGTTTTTCTCTTTCTTTTAAAATTGTTAAAATCCTTGCGATAGTCTTCTTTGTGTTCTGAATACTTTTGTAATTCTCTAACTGTCCTGAAGCATGCTGAAATCTATAATTATCCAATGCATCATAACTTTCCTTTAAAGTATTTAATAAATCCTTGGTTGACATTTGTTTTAATTCGTATAACTTCATCTTTGATACAATTAAGAAACTCTTTTAACAAATTGTGTTTTTATAGGTAATTTATGAGAAGCGAGTCTGAATGCTTCCTGTGCTACCGATTCAGAAACACCATCTACCTCAAACATAATTCTCCCTGGTTGAACCACCGCAACCCAAAATTCAGGGGCACCTTTTCCTTTACCCATTCTAGTTTCTGCAGGCTTTTTAGAAACTGGTTTATCAGGGAATATTCTAATCCAGACTTTTCCATCTCTTTTCATATACCTTGTAAGAGCAATTCGAGCGGCTTCTATTTGTCTATCAGTAATCCAAGCAGGTTCTAGCGCTTTTAAACCATAGGAACCAAAAGAAACTAAATATCCCCTGCTGGCTTTTCCAGTTCTCCTACCTCGTTGTGATTTTCTATATTTAACTCTTTTTGGTAATAACATAATTTAATCTCCAATAAAAATCTTTAAATTTTTAAATCATCTTCTCACCTCTGCAAATCCAAACCTTTACTCCAATCGCACCATAAATTGTATGAGCTGTAACAGAAGCATAATCAATATCAGCCCTTAGAGTTTGAAGTGGAATTCTACCTTCTTTATATTGCTCAGAGCGAGCTATTTCCGCACCACCTAATCTACCACTACACATAACTTTGATACCTTCTGCACCAGCTCGCATAGTTGCAGTGATAGCAGTTTTCATTGCTCTTCTAAAAGAAACTCTCATTGAAATTTGTTGAGCAATCATTTCCGCAACAAGCTGAGCATTCAATTCAGGTTTCTTTATTTCGGAAACATTAATTTTAACATCTTTATTCGTAAGCGATTTAATTTCCTCTTCAAGTTTTGTAATTTCATTTCCACTTTTTCCTATTACAAATCCCGGTCTTGATGTATGAATAGTGAGAGTTACTTTTTTCAAAGTCCTTTCAATTACAACCTTTGCTATTCCTGCTTTTTCAAGTCGCTTACGAAGATAATTCCGAATAATTGAGTCTTCCTGAAGTTTAGCAGAAAAACTTTTATCGTCATACCAATTAGAATCCCAGGTGTTTATAACACCTAATCTAAAGCCGATCGGATTTGTCTTCTGTCCCAAATACTCTCCTTAATTTATTTTTCTTTTTTCTTTTTTGGTTTTACTTCTTTTTTTAGGTTTTCTTCCTTTTTCTTAACTTTTTCATCCGTTTTCTTTTCATCAGTTTTCTTCTCCTTCTTCCTTGTCACTCGAGCTTTCGTTTTCTTCTTTTCTTTTTCTTCTTTAACTTCCTCATCAACTGTCTCTACGACTTCTTCTGCATCTTCTTTTTGTTGCTCAATAACTTCCTCTTTAGGTTCAGATACTTTTTTCTTTGGTTTTGGTTTTTCTTCTTCTTCAACTTTCACTTGTGATTCTTTCTTTTCTTCTTCTTCATATTCAACAACAATCGATAAATGTGCTGACCTTTTTCTTATTCTATAAGCTCTACCTTGTGGTGCTGGTCGTATTCTTTTCAAGGTAGGACCACCATCAACTGTAACTGACTTAATCCTTACTTTATCCATATCAAGCTTTCCGACATCTAATGCAGCAAGAAGGTTATCATAAGCAGATTTTAAAGTTTTAAATACTTCTTCAGATGCATGTTTCTTAGAAAATTTCAAAATTTGCAACCCTTCTTCAACATTTCTATTCCTGATTAAATCAGCAACAATTCTCATTTTCTTTGGTGATGATGGTATATATCTTTTTATTGCTCTTGCTTCCATTATTTTTTCACACCTCCGGCTTTTTCTTCTTTCCTTTGTCCAGAATGTGCTCTGAAAGTTCTTGTCATTGCAAACTCACCAAGTTTATGACCAACCATATTCTCAGATATAAAAACTGGTATAAATGCTTTTCCATTATGTATCGAAAAAGTGTGCCCAATAAACTCAGGTATAATCGTACAAGCTCTAGACCAGGTTTTAATTACTTTTTTCTGTTTCTTCGCGTTAAGTTGTTCAACTTTTTTTAGTAATTTATAATCAATATAAGGGCCTTTTTTTAACGAACGAGACATAAAATTTATTTCCTCTTTTTAACTATATATTTATTAGAGAGTTTTTTCTTTTTTCTTGTTTTATACCCTTTCGCAGGTAATCCCCATGGGCTTACGGGATGACCACCACCAGAGGTTTTTCCTTCACCACCACCCATAGGATGGTCGACAGGATTCATCGCAACTCCTCTTGTATGAGGTCGTCTACCTAACCATCTAGACCTACCTGCTTTACCCAAACTAATATTTTCATGGTCAATATTGCTTACAATACCTATCGTAGCTTTGCACTCATTAAGAATCATTCTAACTTCACCAGAAGGTAATTTTATTTGACAATATTTTTCGTCTTTCGCAACTATTTGAGCAGAAGTACCAGCACTTCTTGCTAATTGAGCACCTTTTCCAGGTTTTAATTCAACATTATGAATAAAAGTACCAACAGGGATAGCTGAAACTGGTAATGTATTCCCTGTCTTAATTTCAGCTTCTCTTGAAGATTGAACAGTATCACCTGGCTTCAAAGTATCAGGAGCGATTATATAACTTTTTTCGCCATCAGGATATTGAATTAATGCAATCCTTGCAGAACGGTTAGGATCATACTCAATTGCAAGAACTTTTGCTTCGTCTTCCCTTACTCTCTTGAAGTCGATAATTCGGTATCTCCTTTTATGACCACCACCGCGGTGCCTTGAAGTAATTCTACCTTTATTGTTTCTACCACCTGTTTTCTTTAAAGGAGCAATCAAAGATTTTTCTGGTTTTTCCTTTGTTATCTCTTCAAAGGTAGAAACTGAGTAAAATCTAGTTGCTGCCGTTACGGGTTTTAATTTTCGTAAAGCCATTAAAAAATTATCTATTATGGGTTAAAAGAGCAAAAAATACAAAATTGCAAATTATCAATAATTAAATTTAAAGTCAATATATTTTAAAATATAAATATTAACTTTTAATATAATTAAAAATAGTATTTTTCTAGCTAAGTTTTTTGAGCAAGTATGAATTGCTGATGACCAATAGGAATTCCCCAAGGTATCTTAACCGGCACAAACTTTTTTAGGAATAGATTAAATTTCAATTTATAACTTTTCAAGGCTGGGTTTTTTCGAAATTCTTGTAAATCACTCTTTGTAAAATAAAATTCTACATTGCATTTTCCTTCAAAATCAACCAAAGAAAATTTTTCATTTGCATCTTTAACTTTTAAGAATGGGATTACACCAAAATCAGTTATCGAGTGTTTAATATTTTCGCAATATGATTTTATTATTTTGAAACCAACCTTTTCAAACATTTTTATTAATGTTTTTGGTTTATAAAGAAATAAATGATTCTCCAACAAATTCAGCATTATACCCTGCTTATTTGCTCTCTTAAGCAAAGCTCCATCCTGATAACCATTCGGTGTAGAACACCAAACGAATCCTTTCTTTTCTAATATATAATAAGCTTTTTGTAAAAATTCGATTGGGTTCAAACAATGTTCAATTACATTATTCATTCTAATAAAATCATACTTTTTATCAGTTTCAAAGCTTTCAAGTGTACTCAAGTAAACTCTAATATCTAAAACATCATTAGAGAATTTAACTATGCTATCAATAATCTCAATTCCCTCAACATTCCAATCAGAATAATCTTTTATTCCTTTAAGAAAGAAACCTTCAGCACAACCCACATCTAAAAGTACTCCAGATTTTTTTATTTTCTTTAAATAAAAAGAGAATTCTTTCCCACCTTTATATTGACTGAATGTTCCTCGGGATTTATGTAAAATGTTTAATGCTGTATTTCCTTTAGTTATAGTATCAAGTGATAACATAGGGTTGGCAAAGATAAGACCACAATGATTACATTCTTCATAATTTATATCTGCATAATTCCAATACTTTGCTTTTGAGTGTGGTATTAAATTTTCACTATTACAAAAATAACATTTTGAAATTTTTTCATTGTATATACTCATCTATTCACATTATCATTTTCAGAAAATACTTTTTATTATGTCTTCTACTTTTACATTATCTGCTTCAGCATTAAAATTCGTAATTAAACGGTGTCTTAATACTGGCAGTGAATATTTTTTAATATCCTCTTTTGAAGGAGAAAATCTACCATCAAGTATACATGCAGCTTTAGCAGCCAGAATTAAATATTGTGAAGCTCTTGGACCAGCTCCCCAATTAATATATTTTTTTATTATATCAGGTGAGGTAGAGTTTGTAGGGCGAGTTAAAGAAACCTGTTTTACTGTATACTCAGCAAGCTCATCAGCAACTGGTACTTTCCTAACTAAATCTTGAAATTCAATAATTTCTTCTTTTGTAAATATAACTTTTAATTTAGGGCTGTACATACTTGTAGTTTTTTTAATTATTTCCACCTCCTCTGCGTTTGATGGATAATCCAGCCATAAATTAAACATAAATCTATCAAGTTGTGCTTCTGGCAATGGATATGTACCTTCCTGTTCTATTGGATTTTGAGTTGCAAGGACGAAGAATGGTTCATCAAGAATATATGAAGTCCCCGCAGCCGTTACCCTGTGTTCTTGCATTGCTTCTAAAAGTGCTGACTGTGTTTTCGGTGGAGTTCTATTTATTTCATCAGCTAAAATCATATTTGCAAATATAGGACCTTTAACAAAAATGAAACCCTTCCCACCTGAATTTTTTGATTCAAAAACTTCGGTTCCAGTTATATCTGATGGCATCAGGTCTGGTGTGAATTGTATTCTGCTAAATTTCAAATCAAGAAGTTCAGCTAAAGTTTTAACAATTAGTGTTTTTCCCAGTCCTGGTACACCAATAAGTAAACAATGTCCTTTACATAAAATTGAAATTAAAATTTGATTAATAATTTCAGTTTGACCAACAATTACTTTAGAAATTTCATTTAATAAGTCTATATATTTATTATTTAATTTTTCAATTAGTTCTATTTCATTTTTTTCCATCATAAATTTTTAAGTTTATAAGTTATCAATTTTTGTTATTATTTTAACTTGTCCGATTTCTTCAAGTGAATTTCTAATTACCTTTGGCTCACCAACAACAGAAATTACTAAATTTTGTGGGTCAATATATTTATTCGCGACTTCAAAAATATCTTTTTTATTCACATTATTAACTTTAATCAATAATGTATTATAAAAATCTTTTCTCAAACTGTATAACTCTAATTCTAGAACTTTTGTTGCAATCTCGTTAGCAGTTTCTATTTGAAGAGGGTAATTTCCTATTATGAAATTCTTAACATAAACTAATTCCTCATCCTCTACATAATTTTCCCTTATATTTCTCATTTCTTTAATTATTTCTTTAATTGCGCTAATTGTATGCTTATTATCAACACTTGTCTCAATTGAAAAATCACCTTGATATTTTCTGCAATTTAAGGAAGAAAAAGTGTAATAAGTAAACCCTTGTAACTCTCTAAGGTTTCTATTTATTCTTGATATAAAAGTTCCACCGAGTAGAGCATTCAAAACTTTTAATTTGATATAATCAGGGCATTTTATAGCAACACTTTTATGTCCTATAATTATGTTTGTTTGTGCAGAACCCTTTCTTGGTATGAAATACACATTTATTCCTTTAATATTTTTCTGAGGAAAAATTTTAAAATCAGGAATTTTTTTAGGTCCCCAATTCGAAAAATATTTCTCGGTTAATTTAATTGCTTTTGAATCAGTTATATCGCCAATTAATATAATTATTAAATTATTCGGTAAATAGAAACTCTTGTAGAAATTCAAAATATCTTTCCTCGTTAATTTTTCCAATGTAGTTAGAGTGCCATCGGGATTAATCCCATATAACGATTTTCCATAAACATTTCTTTTAAAAACTCTATTTGAAATATAATCACCATAATTAAAATTTAATCTCATTAAATTTAATTTTTGAAATCTCAGTCTCTCTATCTCTTCTTCCTGAAAAATTGAATTCCTTAAAAGTTCATTAGAAAAGGAATAATTTTCTTCAAAATATTTTTTTAATGAATGAACAGTAAGAAAAGAAAAATCATAACTACACCCACTAAAAATATATGCTCCTGTTGATTCAATCCTGTTTGCTATTTCAGATGCAGAATAATTTTCTGTTCCCTTAATAATCAGTTCAGATGTTAAAGAACATAGACCAAAAAGATTTTTTTCACTATATGAATCACTAATAGAACCATTTTTAAAAACAAACATTGAAGTAATCACAGGAAATCTTCTATCTTTTATAATCAAAAGTTTAATCCCATTTTGAAATTTAATTTTGGATACCTCTGGTATTTTGATGCCAATTAATTCAGAAAGCTTCATCATAATAAATTTATCCCTTGAGATATGTAATAACAAGTCTTTTATTATAATCCAAATACCTACAAGCAGAATCAATAATATCTTCCTTTGTAATTCCAAGATAATTATTAACATCTTCATTTATTAGCTTAACATTATTGAAGAAAAATTCATAATAAAATAATGCTTGTGCTAATGCTAAATTTTTCTGGTAACCATTTGCAAAAGCAAGTTGTACTTTATTTTTAGCTTTTTGAAATTCTTCTTCAGTAAAGTTTCCATTCTTCAATGAATCTATTTCTTCAAATATAATTTGCTCTATTTCCTTATCTTTTTTCCCGTCATCAAAGAGAATATTAATCTCAAACATACCTGAATGTTCAAATGAAGATGGTGAAACATAAATTGAATGAGCAACCTTTCTTTCGTAAATGAGATTCTTATATAATCTTGAACTAAAACCATCTCCAAGTATTATAGAAATCATTCTTAAAATATAATATTCCCTGCTGGTACGAGCAGGAATTTTAAAAAATATGAACTTTGAATTCAAATCTATTTTTATTTTTGAAGTTGGATATAATTCAATTGGTGATTTAAAATCACAATCTGAAAATTTATAAATTTTATTTGCATTCTTTAAAATTCTTGAATAGTACTTATTTAGTAGTTTCAAAGTTTTATTACAATTTATATTACCTACAATAGAAATAATGCAGTTGTTAGAATTATAATACTCATAAAAAAAATTACTAATATCAGTCACAGTTAGATTATTAATATCTTTCTCCAAACCTATAACAGGGACTTCATAATCAGTATTTTTGAAAAGATTTTTTGCACATAACATCTCAACATCACCATATGGGGTATTATCATAAGCTTCCTTTTTTTCTTCTATTACAACTTTTTTCTGAATATTTAGAGACTTATCATCAAATCCCATAGTTGTAAATCTATCAGTATCAAGTTCTAAAGCAAATTCCAATTTATGAGAAGGAATTTGAATATAATAATAAGTATAATCATAACTTGTTACAGCATTTGAATCACCACCATTTAATGCAAGCATTTTATCAAAATAATTCATTTCTTTATCATATCCTCCAGAAAACATCAAATGCTCAAGTAAATGTGCAAGGCCTTTTTTACCTTTAGGTTCATTTTTTGAACCTACTTTAAAACCAATAAGAAGAATAACAATAGGTATTCTGCTATTTTCGGACACAATTACCTTAATACCATTATCAAGGTAAGCTTCAACAAAAGGTATTCTGTTCATTATAATAGCAACTTTAAATGAAAATTTTTTGTATAAATATTAGAAAACAAATCTATCTAAAAATAAAGTAACAATAGATAGTTTTGTTAATATCAATTTAAATCTTTTATGTTAAAAATACAAGTAATTGAATTTACAAAATACTCTTGAATATTAAAAAAATTTTCAATTATATTACAATATGAAACATTTTAAAATTTTAAAAATATTCTCATTCTTTTTATTTGTATTTATACTTGTAATTAATGTTACATTAGAATCACAAGAGTTTGGGAAGAATAAAGTTCAATACAAAAATTTTAAATGGAAATTCATTCAATCGAAGCATTTCGATATATATTTTTACGATAATGGATATGATATAGCAGAATTTACCGCGATAGAAGCAGAAAAAGCATTAGAAAAATTATCTAATAATCTTGACTATCGTATCAGCAATCGTATTCCAATAATTCTTTTTCTATCTTCAAATGATTTTCAACAGAATAATGTAATTGACGAATATCTACCAGAAGGAGTAGGTGGGGTTACTGAGTTGTTTAAAAACAGAATATTAATTCCATTTGAGGGAAATTATGAACAATTCAGGCATGTAATTCATCATGAACTTTTACATGGTTTTATGAATGATATGTTTTATGGAGGCTCAATTCAAAATGTAATTGCAAAAAATATTACTTTATCTATTCCGATCTGGTTTGCAGAAGGTATGGCAGAAAGTCAGAGCCTTAATGGACTGGATAAAGAAACTGATATGTATATAAGAGATGCAATAATGAATGATTATTTACCACCAATAGAATACTGTGATGGGTATTTAGCATATAGAGGCGGTCAAAGTTTTTTTGCTTTTCTAATGGATTATTATGGTGAACATAAAATTGGTGAATTGATGAATAACATCAAATCATTGAATGATGTTTACGAAGGTTTTAAGGAAACATATAAATTAGAACTGGAAAAACTTTCAGAAAAATGGCATAAAGAATTAAAAAAAGTTTATTGGTCTGATGCAGTAAATAAAGAAGAAGTGTTAGACTTCGCTAAGATGCTAACTGATCATACCAAAGATGGAGGTTTCTATAACATTGCCCCGTCAATATCACCAGATGGGAAAATGTTCTTATTTATATCCAATCGTGATGACTATTTTGATGTATTCCTTGCTGATGCAACAACAGGAAAAATTATTGATAAAGTAGTAGAAGGTAACACTACAAATAACTTCGAAGAATTACAAGTCTTAACACCAGGATTAACATGGTCTCCTGATTCTAAAAAAATGGCAATTAGTGTCAAAGCAGGAGAAAGTGATGCTATATTCGTAATTGATTTGAACACAGGTGATGATGAAAAGTTACCAATAAGTTTACCTTCTATAACAAATGCAAGCTGGTCTCCAAAATCAAACATACTCGCTTTCACAGGTAATAATGGGAAACAATCTGATATTTATATTTATGATTTTATAACAAAAAAAATAACTAACCTTACAAATGATATTTTCTCAGATGAAAATCCAGTATGGTCTCACGATGGAAAATTTATTTATTTCGATTCAGATAGGAAAGATTATATTAACCCATCACTCCTACCAAAAGATTTCAAAATATATTCTATGAATTACAATGGTAGGGGAATTTACAGGATTAATACAATTACAAAAGAAATTGAAAAAATAATAGATAATCCTGATGCTAATGAAAAGTATGTACAACTCAGTTCTGATGGGAAAAAAATGTTATATGTATCAGATATTAACGGTATTGACAATATTTATTTAAGAGAATATACTGATGAAGGTACATTCAAAGAACGACCTATTACGAACAGTGTAAATCCTATTTCACAAATAACACTCTCAAAAGATGGAAAGAAATTACTTTTTGTAGCATTGAATAAACTTGGTTATGATATTTTCTCTATGGATAGTCCGCTTGAAAGAAACATAGGATTAGAAAAACTCGAACCAACAACATATGTTAAAAATAAAATCAAGAAAGAAGAACTTACAAAATTAAATGACACAACTCAGAAAATTTTATCAGATACTTTAAAAATAGATACGAGCAAAATTACTAAAGTGGATAATAATATTGATAAGGATACTTTAGTTAATCAAGGTAACAATATAGTAATAGATTTCAAAAAGAAAAAAACGAATAAAAAAATTGTAAGTGATGACTCTGATTATGTTAACAATCTAAATTTCCAAATTAAAGACAATATAAATCCCGATGGAAGTTTTAGGATTGGTGATTATAAGATCAGATTCTCTCCAGATCTAGTCTATGGAAACGCTGGTTACTCAAGTTTTTATGGTGTACAAGGAAATGCTATAATATCATTAAGTGATTTGATGGGTAATCACCGAATTAATATCTTGACTTCGATGGTAATAGATTTGAAAAATAGTGATTATGCACTCTCTTATTACTATTTACCAAAAAGATTAGATATAGGTTTTGAACTATATCACACAGCAAGATTTATCTTGTATGATAGAGGCTATGGAGATGAACTATTTAGATATAGGAATATGGGAACAAGTTTACTTTTTTCATATCCACTTACAAGATTTAAAAGATTTGATGGTGGATTGCATCTAATGTATGTGACGCAAGAGAACCTGGATGATAATGAAGAACCTATGAATTCCAATACTTTCTTAGTCCCTTCTGTGAGATATGTATTCGATAACTCTCTTTGGGGATACCTCGCACCCGAAAAAGGTTCAAGATTTAATATTACATTTTTAGGATCTCCTAAATTAGGAAGTGATGGAATTGAGTTTGCTTCAATTATTGGTGATTTTAGAAAATATATAAAAATTGCAGATGGTTTTTCATTAGCAATGAGATTAAACCTTGGAGCAAGTTTCGGTAAAAATCCTCAAAGATTTTATTTAGGTGGTACTGAAAATTGGATAAATAGAGAATTTGAAAATTATAATATACCAATTAGCAATATAGATGAATTTGCTTTCTCTATGCCTATTCTCCCATTAAGGGGATATAATTATGATAGAATTTCAGGTTCTAAGTTCGCTTTAACAAATTTTGAATTTAGATTTCCTTTGTTTAAGTACCTTATACTTGGAGTCTTACCTCTTGGTTTTCAAGATATTCAAGGAAATCTTTTTATAGATGCTGGTACCGCATGGAGGGATAATAAGAAATTACAATTATTTACAAATGATGGTGGAATTAAAACAAAAGACTTATTACTTGGAATGGGATATGGTCTTAGAATTATATTTCTCGGAATACCTTTTAAGTTTGATGTAGCGTATAGCTTTGATTTCAAAAAATTCTCAGAGCCAAAATATTATTTCTCTTTAGGATTGGATTTCTAAAAATTATTTAATTTCCCAATAATCCGTTCCTTTTAATAATTCATCGACATCTCCTTTTCCATATTTGAATTGCAAATCTAAAATTTGATTTTTCATATCCTCATCATAAGTATTCTTTTCGACATTAAGAAATACTCCAAATGGCATAGGTAAATCCGGGTTATCACTAAAACTGCTTAGAATGAAAGCAAGCTCGCGAGACTTTTCATCATAAACTAATAAATCATTCACACTAATATTTGGACTATTTAAATCAACAACAACAGGTTTCCAGCCATCAAGTTTAATACCTTTATCCTTGTTTTTTCCAAAAATTAAGGGTTTCCCATGTTCAATATATATCGAATAGTCATCTCTTGTTTCTTTATTTGAATAAAGTTCATAAGCACCATCATTAAAAATAACACAATTTTGAAACACTTCCAGGAATGTTGCACCTTTATGCTTATAACATTTTATAATCATTTCCTGCAAATGTTTAGGATCTCTATCAATAGATCTAGCAATAAATGTTCCCTCCATACCAAGAGCAAGGGAAATTGGATTTACAGGATGCTCTATATTACCAAGTGGAGTTGATTTTGTTATCATACCATGTGGAGAAGTTGGAGATACTTGCCCTTTTGTTAATCCATAAATTCTATTGTTAAATAAAATAATATTTACATCAATATTTCTTCTCAATATATGTATGAAATGATTACCACCTATACTTAAAAGGTCACCATCCCCTGTTGGTATCCAGACTGATAAGTCTGGATTTGCACATTTAACACCTGATGCAATAGCTGCAGCTCTCCCATGAATAGTATGAAATCCATATGTATTCATATAATAAGGGAATCTACTTGAACATCCAATACCAGATATGAAAACAATCTTCTCCCTTGGTATATCAAGAAATTGTGCAAAGGTTCTTTGTATCTGAGCTAATATAGAAAAATCTCCACAACCTGGACACCATCTTACATCTCGATCTGAAGCGAAATCTTTTGGAGTATATTTGGGTTTAGTTTCTTTTTCTTCCATAATAAACTTATAAAATTAAGTGAAAATAAAAATTAATCTTTCAAAATTTCTTCAATCTTATTTGCAATTTCAGAGGGTCTGAATGGAATACCTCTGACCTTGTTAAATTGAATTACATCAATTAAATATTCAGCTCTAATTAACTTTGCAAGTTGTCCGAGATTTACCTCTGGTATGAGAATCTTCTCAAAATTTTTCAATACTTTTCCAAGATTCCGTGGAAATGGGTTTAGATAACGCAAATATGCGTAAGAGACATCAAAACCTTTTTCATTCACATCCTCCACTGCATCAGCAATTGCACCTGTTGTACTTCCCCATCCTAATACTAATAGTTTTCCCTTTTCTTTTCCAATAACTTTTACTTCTGGAATATCTTTATCAATATTTTTTATCTTTTTCGCTCTAAGAGTTACCATTTTATGATGATTGTCAGGTTCATAACTGATATTACCTGTAATATCCTGTTTCTCTAATCCTCCAATTCTATGCTCTAAACCTTTAGTACCTGGTTTTACCCATGGCCTCGCGAGGAATTCATTTCTTGCATAAGGATAAAACCCATCTGGACTTGTTCTAAAAACTGCTTTCATTTCTGGTAATTCAGAAACTTTAACTACTTTCCATGGTTCAGAACCCTGTGCAATATAACCATCGGTGAGAACTATTACAGGAGTCATATACTTAATTGCAATCCTTATAGCTTCAATAACAACATCAAAACAATCAGCTGGGCTAATTGCGGCAAGTACAGGCACAGGTGATTCCCCATTCCTACCACAAACAGCCTGTAATAGATCTGCCTGTTCGGTTTTAGTTGGTAATCCAGTTGAAGGTCCACCTCTTTGAACATTAATAATAACTAAAGGTAATTCTGCCATAACAGCTAATCCTATTGCTTCTGTTTTCAGAGCCATACCAGGACCACTTGTTGAGGTTGCACCTAAACACCCTGCATAAGAAGCTCCAATGGCAGTACAGATACCTGCAATTTCATCTTCCGCTTGAAAAGTCTTAACACCATATCTTTTATACCTTGATAAAGTTTGCATTATTTCAGAAGCAGGTGTAATTGGGTAACTCCCAAGAAAAAGTGGTATACCTGCTCTCGCAGCACCAGCAACCAATCCAAGAGCAACTGCTTCATTTCCATTAATGTTCCTGTAAATACCTTTTGGTAATTTTGCTCTTCTAACCTCAAAACGGGTGGTAAACATTTCTGTATTTTCACCATAGTAATATCCAGCTTTTAAAACCCGTTTATTGGCTTCCATAATCATAGGTTGATTACTAAATTTCTCCTCAATCCAATTCAATGTATATTCAAGTGACTTATTGTAAAGCCAATATACTACTCCGAGAGCAAAGAAATTTTTACACTTAAGTACAGTTTTTAATGGTAAGTCAAGATCTTTTAGTACTTCAATAGTTTGCTTCGTGATAGGGATATCATACACTATATATGAACTTAATGAACCATCTTCAAGAGGATTTGTTTGATATTCTGCTAAATCAAGGTTCTTTCTATCGAAAGCATCCGAATTTGCAATTATGATACCATTCTTTTTTAAATTTTTTAAATTCACTTTTAATGCAGCTGGGTTCATAGCAACCAAAACATCAATCTGATCACCTGGTGTATGAACATCATGCCCTGAGAAATGAATTTGAAATCCACTTACACCATACAAAGTTCCCGAAGGAGCTCTAATTTCTGCGGGATAATCTGGAAATGTTTCTACATCATGCCCTTCTGCTGCAATTGTATCTGAAAATTGACTACCAGTAAGTTGCATTCCATCTCCACTATCACCAGCAAATCTAATTGTAACTTCATCAACAGCTTTTACTTGTGGTTTGCTTCCAGGTTTCCTTTTTCCCTTACTTTTATTATTATCCATATTAAAAACATTATTATTATAAATAAAAAAACCTTCCTATGTTCTAGGAGGTTTTAGTAATTTTAAAATTCAATATATTAAATATTTCTGTCTCCAAAACAGAAGTTTAATTTAATATTATTCCTTTTCCTTTTTATTATCGTCTTTTTCTTTAAGAGTTTTTTCATCTTTTACAAGGACCTTCAGTTTAGCAATAACATCAGAATGTAATTTTATTTCTACAATGTGCTCACCAAGAGTCTTAATGTGTTCATGCAATAGAATTTTTTTTCTCTCAATATTTTTATAACCTTTCTCAAGAAGTTTTTCATATATCATTTGAGCAGTAATAGATCCAAACAACTTATTTTCTTCACCTGCCTTAGCATAAATTTCCAAAACATCCCTTTCAATTTCAAATGAAGTTTTTCTCGCGTTCTCAAGTTCTCTTTTTCGTTTCCTCTCTTGCTGGCGTTTAACCTCCTGAAATGATTTTATATTTGCAGGGGTTGCTGCTACAGCAATACCTCTTGGAATAAGGAAATTTCTTGCATATCCATTTTTAACTTCCTTAATATCACCAGCATTTCCAAGTTTTTCAAAATCCTGTTTTAAGATTACTTTCATAACTTAAAAAATAAAATTTAATAAATAAAAAAGTAAATGGATTAAATATCCATTTACAAACGATATATTTTTAGTTATAATTATTGTTCAGGTGGTAAGTTAGTATCTTCAGGAGATAATAACTGATCAAAATTGTCATCAACAAAGGTTGTTGGTTCATCTTTATCATCTGCTTGTTGATCCGCTGAACCACTTTGTGCCATTCTCCTATTCAAAAATTGAATTCTTCTGGCTTTTATTTCAACAATTGTCCTATTTGAACCGTCTTCAGTCTTGAATGTCCTACTTTGTAACTCACCATCAACTAGAACAGCATTTCCTTTTTTCAATTTATCACGACAACTTTCTGCTAACCTATTCCATGCAACCACACCAACATAACACACATCCTCTTTCCATTCATCACTTTTATCTCTAAATCTTCGATTGCTTGCAATAGAAAAATTAACTACTGGTGTCCCGTTTGTAGTCTGTCGAAATACAGGGTCTTTAGTTAAATTTCCTGCAATAATTACTGAATTAATTTCGGGCATCTTGTATTCAGCCATACGATTACCTCCGTATAATTAATTAATTAAAGTTATTTAAAACAACACTCATTTTATTCAGTAGGTACTTCATCTTCGGTACTATCTATATTTTCATTAACTTTTATTGCTTCTTCAATATTTTCTAATATCTTGGAACGTTTTTCAAGATAATTCTTCTTTGCATTTAATTCTTTCTTAGTCATATATATTGTTAAATATCTTAAAATATCTTCATCAAGTCTATACGCTCTTTCTAGTTTTGCAATTACATCATTCTTAGCAATAAATTCAAAACAGACATAATATCCATTTTGTTTTTTCTTAATAGGATATGCTAATCTTTTCCTTCCAATCCTATCAATGTTTTTAATTTCTGCTTTGTACTTTTTTAGAAGATTTTCATATCGTTTAATTATTTCTTCAATAGAAGCATCTTCTAAGTTTCCATCAACAATAATGTAGGATTCGTAATCTCTATTCATCAAAAATTAATTTTTAATTTAAGCAATAAAAATATAATTAATTAATAAAATAATCAAGTTCAAATATAGTTATTGGTTGTGCGGGAAGTGGGACTTGAACCCACACGCCTTCGTGGCGCCACCCCCTCAAGATGGTGCGTCTGCCAGTTCCGCCATTCCCGCAGTTAAAACTCATGTAAAATTATTAAATTATTCATTTTATTTCAATTCTTTTCCGATAATTATTGTAATACCCCCCTTTTTAAAATTCTTACGATCGTAATCTTTGTAGTTCTTTAAATAGATTAATTTCTTTTTGAGTCAAACTATCTGGTACTTTAATCTGAACTGTTAAATACAAATCACCATAAGAATTTGCTTTTCCGTATACAGGCATTCCCAATCCTTTCAATTTTAATATTTTACCTGAAGAAGTACCCTTAGAAATATCAATTTTCACTTTACCTTTAAATGTATCAAATTCAACTTTTCCACCCAATACAGCTGTGTATAAATCAATATATATTTCTGCATAAAGGTCATTTCCTTTTCTCTTAAACACAGGGTCATCCAAAACATTAATTGTAATTAGCAAATCTCCTGGTTGCATATCTCGGGAAGTTTTCTCACCTCTTCCCTCTATTTTTAAAATCTGCCCACTTTCAATTCCAGGTTTAATTTTTAATTTTATGGATTCGTTACTAATCCTAAATATTCTCTCAGTCCCTGTATATGCCTCTCTTAAAGTAATATCTATTTGTGCTTTCAAATCTGCTCCTTTAGCTCGAGTAGTTCTACCAAATTCACTTTGCCTCCTTCTACCAAATGTACTACCATCTCCAAAAAACATCTCAAAGAAATCAGAATAGCCACTTCTATTAAAAAAATCCCCTAAATCACCTTCAAAGGTGAAACTTCTTCCACCTGTCTGATTTGCAAATTGAGACCAGTCAAATCCTCCAGGTTCACCTCCATATTGCTGATAATACCTATAGCTTTCACCCATTTGGTCATATTTTCTTCTTTTTTCATCATCACTTAAAACTTCATATGCTTCGTTAATTTCTTTAAATCTTTCTTCAGCGTTTTTATCACCTTTATTTCTATCAGGGTGATATTTCAATGCAAGTTTTCTAAACGCTTTTTTTATTTCATCTTTAGAAGCGTCTTTTTTTACACCAAGTATTTTATAATAATCTTTGTATTCCATATCCAACTATTTATACAAAATTAATTTTTTTTGGGTTCAGTTAAAACTGTAATAAAAAAATTTTTTCCCCTATTCTTAAAAAAATATAAATCAGAAAAATAAAAAAAATCTTGATAAAAACAATTGATTATTATAAAATTCATATTTAAATTATAGAAAAAAAATAAAAGGATTTTAATTATGATTAATCTAAAAGCATTAAAATACTTACAATCAATTAATTCTTATCCATGCGTTTCAATTTTAATGCCCACACATAGACATTTTCCTGAAAACAAGCAAGACCCTTTGAGATTAAAAAATTTAATTAATTTAGCAACAAAAAGACTTAACGAAGAATTTAAAAAGGAAGAAGTAAAACAGATTCTTGATAAAATTAATGAAATAAATCAAAGCATTGATTACAATAGTTTTTTAGATGGACTTGCAATCTTTGTTAATAAAGATAAAGCAATAAAATTTTATTTACCATTTCCAGTAAAGGAAAGGGTTATTATCGACCCTACCTTCGCCACACGTGATCTCGTATTTGGTATAAATAGAAGTGAACCATATTGGGTGCTTGTAATAAGTGATAAGATTGCAAAATTATTTCTCGGGATAAGAGATAATATTATAGAATATACTGAAAATGAATTTCCATTCACAAATACATATTATGAAACAAAATCATCATTAACAACAGAAACACATAGAAATGATAGGCAATCCGATAATATAGAAAGAATAAGAAAATATTTAAGAGAATTAGATTCTAAATTAAAAAATATTAATGTTGATAATTACTCAGTTGTTATAACAGGGACTGAAAGGACTCTGAGTTTATATAACGATATTTCATCTCAAAAAGAACTAATATTAACAGGGATAAATGGTAATTATGAAACAGTTTCAGCACATGAACTTTCTAAAATAGTTTGGCCCGAAGTCAAACGAGTAAGAGCAGAAAAGCGAGATAAAATAATCAAAGAAATTGAAGAAGCATATGGTAAAAGAAAACTTGCTAGTGGTGTTGACGAAGTATGGAAACTTGCAAATGAAGGTAGAGGTAGACTTTTAGTTGTAGAATTGAACTATCAATATTCTGCAAGAGTATCTGATGATGGATTACATCTAATACCTGTAGAGGTTGCTCCAGGTAAAGAAATTATTGATGATGCTGTAGATGATATTATAGAAAGAGTTGTTAATACAGGAGGTAGTGTTGTCTTTGTTGATAATGGTAAACTTGATAAATACGGACATATTGCACTCATCTTGAGATATTAATTATGTTCGTATTGAAAAAATATATATCGATTTTCATCTTTTTATTAATATTTAAATTAGCGTTCTCTCAGTCTTATTGCATACCTGGTAGATTTGATACAAACTATGCATTTGGAATAAATGAAATAGATACAATAGGAGAAATAATTTATGGACAAAATGTCAATTGGCTAGGACAAAATGTGATGCTTGATGCTATTATTGCTCATCCAAATTTCTCATTAGATTCATTAAATAAAAGACCATTCCTACTTCTACTTCATGGTGGCGGGTTTTATTCAGGTGATAAATATATATTGAAACCAATAATTATGGATTTTGCAATGAAAGGATATGTAACTGCGTCTATATCATATAGACTTGGATGGAATACAGGGGGAAATCCATTTGATTGTAATGGAGATGGTTATTCATTAGTAAAAGCAATTTATAGAGCACTGCAGGATACCAAAGCTGCATTCAGGTTTTTTTGTGCTAATGCTAATCAATTCAGAATTGATACTTCCTATATGTTTGTAGGTGGAATAAGTGCAGGTGCTGTTATAAGTTTGCTTTTACCTTTCATTACTCAAAATGATATTAACTCTCTATATCCAAACCTTGTAAATGAACTTGGTTATTTAGATTCTGCAACAAACACCTATAAAATAAATTTTAGAGTAAAATCCGTTATTAGCTCATCTGGTGCTATTTTAGATACGTCATACATTACATATTCGAAAGCAATTCCAATATTAATGTTTCATGGGACAGCAGATATAAATGTTCCTTATGGTACTGGGTATGCTTATTCTTGTCCTAATTATATTTTGACCCAAGGTTCCTATGAAATTATGAAAAGAATGAGAAACATAAAATTCCCTTTTGAATTGAACTATGTTCCTGGAGGAGGTCATGAAAATTTTTATCCTATTGAATACCTACTTAAAAGAACAACTAAATTCTTAAGAAGGACATTGTGTAATGAGGGGAGACAAATTATAATTGAAAATTATACTGTTTTATTAGACACAAATTTAGGTTATATTCCGAAAGTAAAAAATAATTTCTTAATAATTAAAAATTATGTTTTATATCAAAATTACCCAAATCCTTTCAATAACAGCACGGTTATAAGATATTCGTTACCAGAACAGACAAAAGTCTCATTAGATTTATACGATATAACAGGTAGAAAAGTAAGAACATTAATAGACGAGTATCAAAGATCTGGATTATATAGTATCAATTTTGAAGCAAGTAACTTATGTAGTGGTATTTATATTTATAAACTAACAACAGAAAATTTCAATGACGCAAAATTAATGATACTTGTTAAATGATTTTCATTTTGATCCATCTAATTTTTCCAATTATTTTTATCATTCTATTTATGCCCCGTTAGGCTAATGGATAAACCGACAGATTCCGGTTCTGTATTTAGAGGTTCGAATCCTCTACGGGGCACATGAAAATTGATTTGATGTTTTGATATTTTTAAAATTAGTTTGAAAAGAATTCCTATATTCAATGTCTTTTCATAATTAAAAATTTTAATAAGCTGTTCTCATGCTGATTCTATGAAAGTAAATTTTATAGAAAAATTATCATTTATTTTTTTCTTGTTAATTTAGATATTTGTGAAGCTTCGGGAACCAATATAAAAATTTTAATCGTACAAAAATGACTAGATCAGTAAATCAATCTTTTTACGAAGATTTATTAAGAGAAATACCTATAGGATTAGCAATTTTTGATTTTGAGAGTAAAAAAATTCTTGAATCTAATACATACTTCAGGGAAATTTTGAATTACAACGAAGATGAAATCAAAGATTTGAACCTTTATGATTTAGAAACTTATGGAAAAGAGAGATTAGACAAATTTTTAGAAAATATTGAAATCAATAACACTCCTTTTGAAGGAGGAAGAATATTGAAAAGAAAAGATAATTCAGAAATTTTCATATTTGCTAAAATTACTATTCCTAACTTTTTAAAGGAAAAAGTAATTGTGTATGTTGTAGAAGAGTTTGAGAAGAAAAAAAGTTTGCTAAAACATTTACCTATCATTGAAGATTTACCCCAGGTAATCCTAGAAAACTTACCTATTGCGTTTTATACTACGGAGTCACCTTCGGTTTCCGATGCAACATGGATTAGTGACAATATTAAAAAAATAACAGGATATGACAAAGAGCAATTTATCAAAATACCACACTTTTGGGAATCTAATTTACATCCTGATGAAAGAGAAAATGTAATCAAATTATATAGAGCAGGTCTAAAACAAGATTATAACGAATTGACTTACAGATTCAAAACTTCCAGTGGTGATTACATTTGGTTGTCGGATAGATATATTGTTAAAGAGACGGATAAAGAAGGAAGAAAAATAATTGTAGGTGCATTATTGGATGTCTCAATGGAGAAAATTGCTGAGATAGCACTGAAAGATAGTGAATCAAAATTTCAAACATTAGTTAAAAATATTCCTGGTGTTGTTTACAGATGCGAATTAGACTTCCCATGGCAAATGTTTTTTATTAGCCCTGAAATTGAAAATCTATGTGGTGTCAAAGCAGAAGAATTCATGAACGGAACGATAAAATATGCTGATATAATACATCAAGAGGATTTAGAATATGTTATTGAAGAAGTAAAAAAAGGTGTAAAAGGGAAACGCTCATTTAAATTGGAATACAGGATTATACACAAGAACGGTTCAATACATTATGTGTATGAAAAAGGAAGGGCTCTATACGATAAAAATGATAAACCACTTTTTCTTGATGGTGTAATATTAGATATTACTGAAACGAAACTTATGGAAATTGCACTTAGGCAGAGTGAGGAAAAATTTAGAAATCTTATTGAGAATATGCAAGAGGGATATTACAGAAGTACACCTGATGGACATTTCTTAGAAGTAAATAATGCAATGGTGAAAATTTTAGGTTATGATTCAAAAGAAGAATTAATGAAGGTATATATTCCTCTTGATTTATATTTTGACCCTGCTGAAAGAGAAGAGTATGAGAAGGTAAATATTGATTTTATACCAGATTTGGAAGTATATAGGTTAAAAAGAAAAGATGGTAGCGAAGTCTGGATTGAAGAACATGCAAGGTATATTAGAGATGAGAAAGGAAATATATTATATCATGAAGGAATATGCCGAGATGTTACAGAAAGAATAATTGCAGAAAGAGAATTAAGAAAAGCTAAGGAAAAAGCTGAAGAAGCAAGCAGAGTAAAATCTAATTTCCTGGCAAATATGAGTCATGAGTTGAGAACACCACTTGTTGGTATTCTAGGTTTTTCGGAAATATTATCAAAAGAATCCAATGACCCTGAAGTAAAACAATTCGCAGAATATATTCACAATTCGGGTATGAGATTATTGGAAACAGTTAATTTAATATTAGACCTATCTAAGATAGAATCTGATAAACTATATATAAGTATGAAACGATCAGATGTCCTACCTTTGATTGATGAAATTGTAAACTTATTTTCTGTAGCGGCTAAGAATAAAAATTTATACTTGAGAAAAGAAACAAATTTAAAATCACTATTCATTAAAAACGATGAAATATTACTCAGAAGTGCAATTTCCAATCTTGTAAATAATGCAATTAAATTTACTGAAAAAGGAGGAATTATTATTAGAGCTGAAGTAGAACAAAAAAAAGATGATAATTTTGCCGTTATAAAAGTAATAGACACAGGAATCGGAATACCAAAGGAAAGTTTAAATGTAATATTTGAAGAGTTCAGACAAGTTAGTGAAGGACCAAGTAGAAGTTTCGAAGGGTCTGGATTAGGACTAACTATTACAAAGAAATTTGTTGAGAAAATGAATGGAACCATAGAAGTAGAGAGTGAACTTGGAAAAGGTTCTACATTTACTTTAAGATTTCCTTACTCTGGTAAAGTTCAGTTTATTGATAAAAAATTAGAAGAAAAGAAAGAAATGCCAACTCCCGTCGAGACAGTAGAAGAGAAGGAACATTTACCAACAATTCTCCTTGTTGAAGATGATGATGCAAGCATACAAATAGTAAAAGAATATTTAAAGGGTTTGTGTAATATTGACGTCGTTTTTACTGCTGAAGCTTGCTTAGAAAAAATCAAACATTACAAATATCCAATGATTATAATGGATATAAATCTTGGTAGAGGTATGAATGGTTCAGAAGCGACAAAAATAATTAGAAAGATACCTGAATACAAAGATACACCAATAATTGCAATGACTGCATTTGCTATGATAGGTGATCGAGAAGAATTTTTGGAAGCAGGTTGCACTGATTACATTTCAAAACCATTTATTAAAAAGGGATTTGTTAAACTGATAAAAGAATATTTAGATAAAATAAAATAAAATTGTTGTAATTAATTCAAATGTTTCTAGTATACATTTAATTAAAATTATATTATTATTTTAAAACCACAATTTCATTATAGAGATATACAAATAAATTTAAACTAATTACTATAATCTCATAGTAAAATATAGTATTCTGAAGAGAAGGAATTACATTTCATACTGCCAAAAAATCAAAAGTACTGCTTATCGCAATTTGAAATTTAATCATTAATATCCAAATATTTCTTCCAAAGTCAACTCTTTAAAATCTGCATATTTCTTTAATATATCAATATCAACCTTATTTTTATCACCTATAACTAGATAAGTATATGACTTATGATTAAAATACTTTTGGTGAAACTCTTTCAAATCTGTTAGAGTCATTTTAGGTACTTGTTCATATATATCTTTTCTAATATCATAATCGATTCCAAATCTTAAGTTGTTAAGATAATTCCTTATGATGTCAAACCTTAAAATTCTCTCGGATTGAATTTGCTTAATAATACCATCCTTTGCTGAGTTAAAAGATATTTCGGATTCAGGTAAAATAGTTAATAATGCAATAAATCCATCTAAAGCTTCAGCAAGCTTATCTGCTTGTGTCCCTATATATGATGTAATGTAATAAGATTTACCTTTTTCCCGTGGTGTGGTAAAATTGGAATACACAGAATAAGCGAGTGCTTTTGCTTCTCTTAATTCCTGAAAAACTACAGAAGACATTCCAGAACCAAAATATTCATTAAATAATCTTATTACAGGAGTAAGTTTGGCATCATATAATACGCTTTTACTTATCATCATAATTTCAACTTGCTGCATTTTATAATTTACATAATAAACTTTTTCTTGAGTTTCAAGTTCAGGAAAGTTTTTCTCTGGAGGTGGATCAAAAGGCATTATCTTTTTTAAATAATATGGTTGTATTGCAGAATAAAATTCTTCACTACTAAAAGGTCCATAATAAGCAATTTTATGCTGAATGTAACACAGATTTTTTATTAGTGAAGTTATGTCTTCACCTTTTAACAATTTCAATTCTTCTGTTGACAATACATTAGTAAAAGGTGATAAAGCACCATATTTACCATAATTGAGAAGCGCTTGCCTTAAAATAATATTTTTAGATAGTTTTGCATTTTCCCTTTCTTTTAATTCATCTGATATTAGGTTTTGTAGTGCTTTATCATCTGCTTTGCAATCATTGAGTAGGTGATATAATAACTCAATTGCTTTTTTAAAATTTTTATTTAAACCACTAATTTTTATTTCACATCTATCAACATTTGCATTAGCATCAAATCTACATCCAATTTTATAAAACTCTATACTCAAATCAGTTGCAGAATATTTTTCTGTCCCTATAAGTAATAAATATTTCATTGCTAACCCTAATCTTTTGTCATTATTAGTTCCCATATCATAAACTAACGCAAACTCAAATAAATCATTTTCATTATTTTTAAGGTGATAGATTTTATTTTTTGATTGAATAAGAGATTCAGTTATTACTTCTTTGTAGTTAATAAATTCTGGCTCTATTTCGGGAACGGGTGTTTTAATAATATTTTTTAAGAATTCTGATTCAGTGTCACGATTTACTAATACAGGAGTAATTTCCGGTTTCACAATTTTTTGCACTGTTTTATCTTCACCTGTCTTCTTATAAACAGCAACATAGTTTTCCCCAAAATATTTATTTGCAACATCAATAATATCCTGTTTGGTAACTTTAGAATATAATTCAATCTTTTTATAATATTTATCCCATGGAATATCCTGAGTAAATGAATTTACATATTCATTAACAATTCTGTTATTGCTTTCCAATATTCGCATCTGTTCAAGTTTTATATTATTTATAACGGCATCTAAATACCAATCTGAAAAGTCACCTTTCTTTAATAATTCGATTTGTGATAATAATAGTGTTTTCAATTCATCAAGTGATTGTCCACCCCTTGGTGTTGCATTTATAAACAATACTGAATAATCTTTCATATCATAGATATATGCTGATGCTTGTAATACTTTTTGTTGTAAAATTAAATTTAAATCAATCAAACCAGCAGTTCCATTATAAAGAATACTGCTTAACATCTCAAGTTTTTCAAAATCTTCTGCATTAACTCCTGGTAGTCTAAATCCCATAAACAGAAATTCTTGTTCAGGACTATAAACTTCTTTTAAAATAGGTTCTTTAATTTTTTCTTCAACTGGTGGAATAAAATCAGGTATAGGTTTTGGCTTTAGCACCCCAAATTTCTCATCAATTATTTTAATTGCTTCATCAGGATTAATATCTCCTGCTAAAATTATCGCCATATTATTGGGGACATAGTAAGTATTATAATAGTCAATAACTTTTTTAATAGATGGATTTTTTAAATGCTCAACGGTACCGATTGTTGTTTGTGTCCCATAAGTATGTTTAGAAAAGAGTCCCGACATCAGTGCTTCGTATGCTTTATAAAAACCATTATCAAGACTTCTGTTCTTTTCTTCATAAACAACTTCAAGCTCAGTATGAAATAATCTCATAACTGGATTTCTAAATCTTTCCGCCTCTATTTCTACCCACTTTTCAAATTGATTTGAAGGAATTTCGTTAGTATATACGGTTTGTTCCACTGATGTATAAGCATTTGTTCCCTTAGCACCAATTGCAGATAACATTTTATCATATTCATTTGGTATTGCATATTCAGAAGCAAGATACGATACACTATCTATTTTTCTGTAAATATTTTTCCTCTCATCAGGGTCCTTCGTAGCTCGGTACTCTTCATATAAATTTATAATTTCTTCAATCAACTTACCTTCAATTGAAAAATCTTTAGTCCCAAATTTGTCAGTACCTTTGAAAAGCATATGCTCTAGATAGTGTGCAAGACCCGTTGCATCCGATGGGTCTAATTTACTACCTGCTTTCACTGCTATTCTCGTTGCAATTCTTGGTTCAGATTTATTTACCGAAATATAAACCTTTAAACCATTATCAAGAGTATATATTCTTGTTTTAAGAGGATCATCAGGATAAGTTATATATTTATACTCCTTCTGACAAAACGCAGAACCACTCAATAAAAAAAATGTAATTAAAAACATTGCTATTTTTCTCATTTTTGTTTTATTTTATTAACAAAATTTATTCTATAAAAAATTTTGATATAATTTAATTAAAAATATTATTAACTTAAATAAAAATTTAATCAATCTGAATGAAAAAAATTATAATTGTTTTATTAGTATTTTTCGCACATAATTCTTTTTCTCAAAATATTGATTCGATAATAATAAATAAATTTTTTTCAGAAGCATTATCAAATAATTTAGCTTATGATAATCTTAGATATCTTTGTAAAAATATCGGTGGTAGAATTTGTGGCTCTACGCAGTCAGAATATGCTGTTTCTTGGATTAAAAATTTACTTGATAAGTTGAACTTAGATACTGTTTTCCTTCAAGAACTAATGGTTCGTAATTGGATAAGAGGTGATAAGGAATATGCTTACATATCCTCTCAAAAATTTGGTAAGATTGAAGTAAATATCTCCTCTCTTGGTGGTTCAATAGGAACTGGCTCAAATGGTTTATTTGGTAAAGTTATAGAAGTAAAGTCCTACGAGGAATTATTTGAATATGATAAAGACTATATAACTGATAAAATAATTTTTTTTAATCAACACCTTAACCCTACATATTTGAACACTTTTAGAGCATATGGAGAAGTAGCAAAATTCAGAGTTGCAGGGGCAATGAATGCAGCAAAACTTGGAGCAACTGGAGTTATTATTCGCTCATTAACTTTATCAAATGATTATTATCCACATACTGGAATAATGTCTTATAATGATAGTATAAAAAAAATTCCTGCTGTTTGTATAAGCACAAATGATGCAGATACATTATCAACTTTATTAAAATTGGATAAGGAGCTTAAATTTTATTTCAGAACAAACTGCTATGAAGGTGAAGAAAAAACTTCATACAATGTAATTGGGGAAATTAGGGGGAATAAATATCCTGATAAAATAATTCTTATTGGTGCTCATCTAGATTCTTGGGATACAGGTGAAGGGGCACACGATGATGGAGCGGGAATTGTTCAATGCATGGAAGTTTTAAGGTTATTTAAAACACTGAATATATCCCCAAACCATACAATAAGGTTTTGTGCTTTTATGGATGAAGAAGTCGCACAAAGAGGAGGAAAAAAATATGCTGAAATCGCTAAACAAAAAAATGAAATCCATATAGCTGCTATAGAAGCAGATGCAGGAGGAACAACTCCTTTCGGATTTTCAATTAATGCTGATGATATTGTTTTTGATAAAATAAAAAAATGGTCTGATATTTTTTTCCAATATAATCTATTCTTGATTGTTAAAGGTGGTGGTGGAGTTGATATTTCTTTTCTTAAAGAATTAAATGTACCCTTAATTGGATTAATTACTGACTCTCAAAGATATTTTGATTATCATCATTCACCTAATGATAGATTTGAAAATGTACACAAAAGAGAATTGCAACTTGGCTCTGCTTCTATAGCTATGTTAGTATATCTAATCGATAAATACGATTTGTAGGTATATCTAAAATTTTACTTCAAACCAAGTTTCACTTTCATATCATAGGTGAGAGCATTTTTATTTAAAATAATAGCAATCGTATTCATTGCAAAGTATGCTTCTGAAACTTTTAAATAACCCTTAAACTTTCCTATTTCCCCCCAAGAGTTTTTAGTATAATAAAACAATTTACCCGATTTTGATTTTTCAAGTCCAACAAATTGCATCAGGTGGTCATCTTGTGTTGTAAGATTTTCAAATAAAAATTGCCTTTGCTCTTGGGTACACATTATCTCGTCAGCATCGGGGTCTACTCCATTATTAGAAAATGTTTTCCATTGCATAGCATATCCTAAATCCATTTTAAAATTTTCGTTAGACACATCAGCATCCCAAAGCACACTATACCCCGATAGAACAGCATTTCTTGCAATTTCCATAAATTCATCTAAGGGTACATTGTAATATGCACCACCTGAAAAATTATCAGGTACTTCTAATATAAATGGTTGATAAAAAGGATGATGGGTAAATGAAGTAATATTTATATAATTATCTGGGTTAAAATTCAAAACCTTTTCTGCAAATTCTTTAGGTGTGTATTCAATCCCTCGATAAGTAAATTTTTCAGGTGGTTTCCCTAGAAAGTCATCAAGAATTTTTATATAACCCGCTTCCCAATTGTTCGATATTGGAATATTTTCAAGAATCTTATCTAAATAATTTTTCAAATTTACAATGAGTATTGAGTGGTTGTGATAAGTTTTTCCACTTTTTAAACCTGAATATGCTTCTTCTGTCATAGCACCATATTTTGCAATACCAAAAATCACATCATGTCCCATTGCACCTTCTGCAAAGTTGCATTTACCTTGTCGTAATATATAGTTTCTCGCTTTTTCAATATAAATATTTCTTACAATATACATTTCCGAAATGTTTAAATCCGTATAACCATTTTTAATAGCCTCAGACTCTAGTAATGATAAAGTAGCAAAACTCCAGCAAGTACCTGTCATACCTTGATCTTTTACTGGAGAATGTTCAATCATCACAATTGGAGTAAGTCCATCCTGTGAAAAACTCTGCGTAAAAAACCCAAGCAACAGAATAAAAACAAAAAGAATTCTATTCAATTTTCTCATATGTACTTTATTATTTTATAAAGAAATAAGACTCTTTAAGAGTCTTTTGTCGGGATGAGTGGACTCGAACCACCGGCCTCCTGAACCCCATTCAGGCACTCTAACCAACTGAGCTACACCCCGAACCGACAATATAAATTATTATTCATTTTGTTTTATTTCAATACAAAATTATTTCTGAAATTAAAATCTTAATAAAAACTAACTTTCTTATATAACTTTCACAATCGTAAATCTTTATTTAATCAAAATCATTCTTTTAGTATCAGAAAAGTCACTTGTAATTATTTTATAAAAATAAATTCCTGAAGGTAAATCATAACCATTAAAGGTAATGTTATAACTTCCTGCTTTCAAAAATTCATTTAAGAGAGTACTAATTTCCTGTCCAAGTAGATTATAAACTGCGAGTTTTACAAAATCACCATTTGGTAAATCAAATTTAATGTTCGTTATTGGATTAAATGGATTTGGATAATTTTGATGCAAAATAATTTTATTTGGCATTTCAGTTTGTAGAGCTTGAATACCAACTGCGTTCGGATTCTGCACAAAACCAGCATATCTATTGAAACCACTTTCTGAATATGTAAAATTAATTACAAAGATAGGAAACTTATAATTAGATCTATACCAATAGTAACTAGTATCTATAATCTGTTCTGCAGATACAAAATTGCCATCAATGAAAATTGAATCTGTTATAATTTCTGTTGATTTCAGCCTTAATACATTATATACTGTATCATTCGGAAATGCAATGACTCCATATCCATCAGCAATTACTAATTTAATTCCAGATTTTTTAATCAGTTTTTGTCCCAAATTAATTATAGCGTATGAGCTATCTAAAAATGAGTTGCCGTATGTAAAGGGATATTGTAAGGTTAATACAGGATCAGAATATACTACTACTTTTGATGTATCACCTGAACCGTGATACTGGAAAAACGATTCTGTTACATTATAATATTTAAAATGCCAATTACCATCATGAGAAGCAAGGTTTGCTTTATCAAAATGCATTCCGTATGGTGTTGTGCACTTCAAGATAAAAAATGTTGCAGTAGAATCTTGCGCTGCTTTAATGTAAGAAAAATCCCAAAATTGATTTGCACCTGCAGGGCCAGGGATAATTTCACCTTCATCAACATTTCTCAAAATATGCGCATCCCCTACTGCAGGATTATTTGCTGAAGTTAATACGATCTGTGCATTTAACGAAAGTGAGTAAAAAAATATAATAAAAATAAAATATATTTTAAGAATTAAGAATTTCATTAATATAATTTAATAAAATTAATAGTGAAAATCAGTTTCATTAAATCTTTTTATTGTGAAAAAAATTTTTAAATCATACACAACTGAAATAATTGTTACAATTCGATTATATAACAATCACAAAATTATACATGCTCCATTTTCATTTAAATTTGCCACAAATATAGTTAATTTTGTAATAAATACCCCGTTAGGCTAATGGATAAACCGGCAGACTACGGATCTGTCTTTAGAGGTTCGAATCCTCTACGGGGTACAAATATTTATCAGTATTAACTGGAGATTTTCTGAAAGATAAGCAGGGATTATTTTCTTCAGTCACAATTTAAGAAAAAAAATTAGATTTTTTGAAAGCATCAAAATCTCATGAATAACAAAGGATTACCTGTATTTGCTCTTTTGAATAAATAAAATCTTTGATGAACTTTCTGATTAAAAAATTTATCTAAATTCTTTTGCCTAGGTAATAGATTATAAAAATACTTTTTGGATACCTTAAATAATTTGAGTGTCATGCGATGAGCAAATGAAATTTTATTAATCGATACAAAAAGGTTATAATCCGAGACTCGAACTTTTTTTTCTATGTGTTTTTCTATTGCATAATAAATCAAGATTTTATGATAATTTACATCTAAAAAAAAGGATTACCTTTATGAAAGAAAAAATTTTGTAAATTAAACAGGTTGCTGATTGATTTCAAATAGGCTAATCACTTTTTATAAACTTACCCGTATGATTAAATCCCTTCACTCTAAATCACCCGTTATAAAATGTTAACAACCTCCTCACAGTATAAAAATTGAATAATGTCAGCTACGTAATCTCTTATGTTATAATCTTCCCCTGATGACTTAATGATTATCTCTGCAGGAGTGGGTATATCTAATAAATTC
>JAOADD010000069.1 GCA_026417495.1 Ignavibacteria bacterium | reverse complement strand
ACCATCTTTAGTTTCGACAATTGATAATGCTTCCTCTATAAAAGATTTGTTATCAACTATATTTAATTTCCACCAAGAAACAATACCATCTTTTTCAAGTTTTAAAAAAGATAAATTTTTATCATTAAATTGTCCTTTAATTTGATATGTTTTGTCTTCAATATCTATTACTTTACCATCGTTTAAAAGAACTTCCAAAGTCAAAAATTTATGATAATCTACATTAGGTACTTTATTAATTCCTTTTATCAAAACAAGAACTGTCACAGTAAGTGAAAAAACTATAAGCAAACCGCCCTTAATAAATTGTACATAGGTAGTTGAAGTCATACCAGCAGTTGCAACAATAAGAATTACAACTGAACCTACCAAGATAACCCCAATCCAATGTGGTAACCCTAAAAGAGGAGTTACTAAAGCACCTGCTCCCACCATTTGCGGTATGAGATAAAAAATAGAAACGACAAGAGTACTAATAGCGGCAGCCAGTTTTATTCCTCTTGAATCAAACTTAGCATCAAGAGCATCAGTAAAAGTATATTTTCCTAAACGCCTTAAAGGTTCTGCAACAAGAAATAATGCAACTACCCATCCTGCAAGAAACCCAATAGAATATAGAAAACCATCATAACCATAAAAGCCAATCATTCCACAAATTCCAAGGAAAGAAGCAGCTGAAAGATAATCACCTGCGAATGCGATACCATTCACACTCCAATGAATCTGTCCGCCTGCTGCATAATAACCGCTTGAAGATTTAGTTCGCCTTGCAAAATAAAAAGAAAGACCGATTACAGAAAGGACGAATAAAATAAAAATTATAATTGCACTAAGTGATACATCATATATCATACTTCTCCCTCCTTGCTATTTAGTTTATTTTCGAACCCTGTGCATAAAAAATTATATATTAACCCCATTAAACCAGCAAGTACTATCAAACACATACCATAAATATAAGCAAGGTTTAATCCAAATAACACTTTTGCACCTAGTGATTTTGGGTAAAAAGTACCAAGGAAAACAAAACCCGAATAAATAACTAAATAAATAAAAAATAAAATTAAACCAAGTTTTGTTTTTACTTTTATTGATTTATCTTTTTCAAATTCAACAAAATTTTTATGTAACATTATACCTCCATTAAATTTTAAAAATTATATTTTTTATGTTTATTTTTACAAATTTTCAAAACTTTTTAAAAATATATTATTTGTTAATTAAATTCAAATTATTCACTAAAAAAATTAAGCCCAATTCAAATTTTGAATTATTGCAACAAATGTAAAAAGTTCAAACTATTAATATTCATTTAATTTGAGGGTATAAATAGATATATTTGTTTTTTTAATATGCTGATTGGAAAATAATAACGAAATAAAACAATATATTCCTCGTGGTAAAGAATATTGGGCAAAGTTACCTGAGTTTGAAGGGCCCCTGGATATATTACTACACTTTGTAAAAGAGGATGAAATTGACATATATAATATCCCAATCTCAAAAATAATAAAAGATTTTATGGGGTATATAGATTATATGCAATCCTTAGACATAGAAATAGCAGGGGAATTTCTCTTAATGGCAACTGAATTGATGAAAATAAAAGCAAGAATGCTTATGCCATTATCCCCAGAGGAGGAAGAAACAGTAGAAGAAGACCCAAGAATGGTATTAGTTAGAAAGTTATTAGAATATAAAAGATTCAAAGAAGCAAGTGAAAACCTTTCAAAGCTTGAAGATGAAACAAGAAAAAGATTTTTCAGGAGTTTCTTTGATAATGACTGTACTACATATGAAAAAGAATATGAAAACACAAATATAAAAAATCTGACAATATTCAATTTGATAAAAGGTTACAGAGACGCTTTAATCAATATAAGAAAAGAAATAGTGCATCCAATAGAACCTTTACCAATTACCCCTGAAGACCAAAAAAATTATGTAATAAAAATTTTATTTGAAAATGTCGAAATAAGTTTCTATCAAATAATACAAGACTTAAATGATAAGCTAAAGATTGTTTGCACATTTATCGCAATACTTCAATTAGCTTTAGAAGGATTTCTAAAAATCAAGATTGAAGATAATGATATAAATAATTTTTCTATATACAAAACAAACCCAACTACAAATTGAGTAATAAGAATTTACGAAATATTATAGAAGCACTAATTTTTGCCTCAGATGAAGAGTTAAATTTAGAACAAATCAAAAATTTACTACAGTTGTGTAATATTTCTGCATCATTAAAAGAAATTCAGGAGAACATAGAAAATATAAATAAAGAGTATGAGAAAAATGGAAATGCTTTTGAAATAATACAAATAGCGGGTGGCTATCAATTTGCAACAAGAAAAGAATATGCAGAATATATTTCCAAAATGAAAATCGAATCGCAAAGGAAAAAACTTTCTCAATCTGCATTAGAAACTCTTGCAATCATTGCATATAAACAACCAATAACAAGAAGTGAAATAGAATTTATACGAGGAGTAAATGTAGATTATATTGTAAATTCTTTGTTAGAAAAGGATCTTATCATGATAAAAGGAAGAGCAAATTCTCCTGGAAGACCAATTATATATGGAACTACAGATAATTTTCTTAAAATTTTAGGGTTAAATTCATTAGAAGATTTACCCAAGTTAAAAGAAATAAATGAAATTTTAAAGAATGAGAAAATTGAAGGTATTAAAGAAGAAGATATAGAACTATTTAATTCTTTGAATAACATAGAAGCTAATACAGAGAAAGGGTTATTCAATAACACTAATAATATTAGAAACGCTAATATCAGTGATACTACAACTAACATATCTATGAATAATGAAACAAATAAAGAGCAATAGTTCACAAGATTATGTAAGAATCAACAAATTCATTGCTTCAAATACAAAATTATCAAGACGAAAAGTAGACGAATATATATTACAAGGCAGAGTTACAATTAATAATATCACAATATCCGATACTGGTTTTAAAATAAATCCAGAAAGGGATAAAATTAGAGTAGATGGAGAACTCATTAAACAATCAAAGAAGAAAGTATATATTTTGTTAAATAAACCACAAAAAACAATATCATCTGTATCTGACGATAAAGGGAGGGTAACTGTTGTAGATTTAATTAAAATTAAAGAGAAAATATTTCCTGTTGGTAGATTAGATTATGATACTTCAGGAGCTTTAATACTAACAAATGATGGAGAGTTCGCAAACAAGATTATGCATCCATCTTTTAAAATTCCTAAAACTTATGAATTGAAATTATCAAAACCTTTGGAGGAAAAACATAAAGATTATTTAACTAGAGGCATTTTATTAGAAGGGAAAAAAACTGCTCCAAGTAAGATAGAGTTTTTATCTAAAGATGATAAAAGAAAAATTAGAATTACAATAATAGAAGGAAGAAATCGACAAGTAAAAAAAATGTTCGAAAAATTTGGTTACAAAATTTATAGATTACATCGTTCAAAAATTGGAACGATAAGTTTAGGAAATTTAAATTCTGGAGAGTGGCGATATTTAACAACACAAGAAGTCTCAAAAATAGAATCTTTAGTTTCAACCAAAAAATAGAATTATGCAAACAGAACAAAATGAATTAATAAAAAGAAGACTTGAAGAGCTTGAAGAAATAAAGAAACTTGGGGTGAATCCATATCCACATAACTTCAAGGTTACTTCAAATTCAAAACAAATAATAGATAATTTCAAAGATCCTGAAACAGAAGAAGAAAAGGAAAAACAAAAAGAAAATATTGTTTCTATTGCAGGTAGAATAACAGCTATCCGAAGAATGGGGAAAGCTACCTTTTGCCATATTAAGGATGACAAAGGAAGAATTCAAGTTTACGTGAAACAAGAGGAAGTTGGGGAATTAAGTTACAAAATTTTAAAATTACTTGACATTGGAGATATAATTGGAATTGAAGGATATCCTTTCAGAACAAAAACAGGAGAGATAACTGTACACTCTGTACAAATGCAATTACTCTCAAAATCAATATATCCACTACCAGTTGTAAAAGAAGAAATTACAGAAACTGGAGAAAAGATTATACATGATGCATTTGCAGATATTGAACTAAGATATAGACAAAGATACATTGACTTAATTGTAAATGACAATGTAAGAGATACATTTATCAAAAGGACTAAAATAATAAAATCAATTCGAAATACACTTGAAAAATATAATTTCCTTGAAGTAGAGACTCCCACTTTACAAACAATTTATGGGGGTGCAAATGCTAAACCGTTTATAACCAGACACAATGCTTTAGGTTTGCAATTGTATTTAAGAATATCAAACGAATTATTTCTGAAAAGATTAATAGTAGGAGGTTTTAATAGAGTATTTGAATTTGTTAAGGATTTTAGGAATGAAGGAATAGATAGAACTCATAACCCAGAATTTACTCAGGTTGAATGGTATCAAGCATACGCAGATTATTTCGATAGTATGAATTTATTTGAAGAAGTAATTGAAAACGCAGTATTGGAACTATATGACACTACAAAAGTGAATTATCAGGGAACTGAATTAGACTTTAAGAGACCATGGAAACGAATAAAGATGATTGACGCAATAAAAGAAAAAACAGGTTTAGATGTAATTAAAATGAAAAGGACAGAAATTTTGGAATATTTGAAATCTAACAATATTGAATTTGATAATAAAATTGCAAATAGGAAAGGATTACTTATTGATATTTTATTTGAGGAAACCTGTAAGGAAGATTTAATTCAACCAACTTTTGTGCTCGACCATCCAATAGATACTACACCACTTTGTAAACCGTTAAGAACTTATACTTTACAACAACTTGAAGAAATGAAAAAAGATGAGGAGGAGATAATTTTAGTAGAACGGTTTGAACCATACATAAATAAATGGGAAATTGGTAATTCATATACGGAATTAAACGATCCAATCTTACAAAGAAAATTATTAGAGGAGCAAGTTCAAAGAGGAAGAGGTGGTGAAGAAGATACTCATCCAATGGACTATGACTTCATTAGAGCTATTGAAGTTGGTATGCCACCAACAACAGGTGTTGGTATAGGAATCGATAGAGTAGTTATGCTTCTTACAAATTCATATAATATTAGAGATGTAATACTATTTCCCTTAATGAAACCACATTGATTTTTATAATTAAAAATATTTAGGAATGAAATTTTATAATAATGTTCTTGAACTTATCGGTAATACACCATTAGTTAAACTAAATAAAGTAAACAAAGGATTAAAACCATTAATCCTTGCAAAGATGGAATCACTCAATCCAGGAGCAAGTGTAAAAGATAGAATAGGTTGGTATATGATAGAAGCAGCTGAAAAAAATGGACTATTAAAACCTGGCAGTACAATTGTAGAAGCTACGAGTGGAAATACAGGAATAGGACTTGCATTAACAGCGGCAGTAAAAGGATATAAATGTATAATTGTTATGACAAGTAAAATCAGTATGGAAAAAAGAAATTACTTGAAAGCACTCGGTGCAGAAGTTGTTATTGTTCCCAAAGAAGCAACACCTGATTCACCCGATTACTACCAAAATAAAGCAAAATCAATCGCAGATAGCATACCAAATAGTTTTTACACAAATCAATATGAAAATCCAAATAATCCAATGATTCATTATTTGACAACAGGACCTGAAATATGGGAAGCTACAGAAGGTAAAATAACTCATTTTGTTGCGGGTATAGGAACAGGGGGTACAATTTCTGGAACGGCAAAATATTTAAAGGAAAAAAATCCTAATATAAAAATTATTGGGACAGACCCTATTGGTTCTGTATATAAATCATATAAAGAAACGGGGAAATTAAGTGAAATTGCTCCATACCTTGTTGAAGGAGTAGGTTCAGAGAACATTACTTCTATTGTATATTTCGACTTGATTGATAAAATAGTAAATGTAACTGATAAAGATTCTATTTTGATGTGTAGAAGGTTAACTAAAGAAGAAGGTATCTTTTGCGGTTCTTCAACAGGCATGATTGCTTATGCTGCTTTAGAAGAAGCAAAAGAATTAGATGAAAATGCAGTGATAGTGTTCGTTGTATGTGATACAGGGGAAAGATATTTGACCAAATACCATAATGAAGATTGGTTGAGAGAAAATAATATCATATAGATACTTGATGATAAAATACTTCTATATTTTTTTTCTAATACAATTTATATTACAAACAAATTTTCTACACTCACAATCAAATGAGAAAAATTTAATAATTAAAAAGCCTCTAATTGAATCTGATACAAACAATTTAGATGTAAAAATTTTTAGAAGTATAAATAATATAAGAAATCCATTTTTAGATGAAGTTATTTATCATACAGATATTGCTTGTATTCCAATTTCTCTTTCCACTCCATTGCTTCTATTTACTGTTTCGAAGTTGAATGACAATTTTTATGATGAAAGTTCTGCAGCATTATTAACTTTATCGGAATTTACTACAATAACAACAACATTCATAATCAAAGAGATTGTAAAAAGAGAGAGACCATATAAAAAATTAAAAAATGTGAAACATTCAAAAGATGATGAAATATTTTTAGATAACTATTCATTTCCTTCGGGTCACGCTTCAATTTCGTTTTGCCTTGCAACCTCTATTTCTTTAAGATATCCTGATAAGCCACTTCTAATAGCAGGTTTGTACACATATTCCACTGTGGTTGCTTTCGGTAGAATTTACATTGGTGTTCACTATCCTTCTGATGTACTTGCTGGAGCTATAATAGGGACTAGCTATGCTTTGCTAATATACTCTTTAAGAAAAGAAATTATAGGTAATTTTGATAAAATCAACATCAATAATCCAAATAACTCTTCCCAATCATTAATATTTTTATCCTTAGCAATAACAGAAGCAATAAATTATTTAATGATGAGAAATAAAATAAATGCTACCTCACAGTTTATTTTTAACAACAACGAAAAACTATTTAGATTCTCTTACTCTTTTTAATTAATATCCCCTTTGATTTCCCCAACACAAGATGTGCAATCTATCAGAAAAATTGAAGAAATTTTTTTTACATAATTCAACAACCATTAACCTTTTTTGATTTATTTCTTCAGCAGTTACACCTTCTGGCATTAGGAATACATTAGAATTTTTAAAACCAACTTTATCTTTTAGCTCTAAAATTTCATTAACATCTTTTTCGTTGCAAATTACAAACTTCCATTGAATATCAAATTTGCCCTCATTATACAATTTATTGAGAAATTTTAAAACAGGAATATTTAATCTGTCTTTATTATGTTTCTCTTCATGCTTTGTCCCGAAAGGTACAGAAGATTTTAATTTGGGGCTTACACTTACTAAATCAATGAATTGTACATAATCACCAATAATTGTACCATTTGTTTCTACCGTTATAAAAATTGAACTATCAATTTCTTTTAATTTTTGGCAAAGCACAATTAAATCTTTCATTTGTAAAGTAGGCTCACCACCTGTTATGACAACATCAACAGGATAATATTCTTTGTACTTCGAAATTATTAAAGAGATATCCATCTCACCTAAATTTCTTTTATCCTTTGGGTCCCAACTTGTATATGCAGAATCACATAAATTCCCCCCTAAAAATTTGCATCTTAAATTACAGTAATTTGTCCTTATAAAAAAAGAAGGAAAACCTGTTCGTTTTCCTTCGCCCTGTAAAGAATAAAATAGTTCAGAAATTAGCATATCATAAAATTTAATCCACTTTGGATTTCAAAGGTGCAGAAAGCCCCCAAAAGTTTTTTAATTCAGCAGTTACTGAACCAATAATTATATCCATTTTTAAAAGAACAGGCATTTTATTATCATCATCGGTAATCCAAATTACAATATTATCTACTTTTGAGGCTAAAGCTGCTTCTCTTAAAAGTGGTTCAATTACAATACATCTAAATTCACCTGCGGGGACTTCAACCGTCTCCTTACCTGTATACTTCATTTTAAAAACCTTTGATTTATCTTTCGTAAGATAAGGCAGCTCAACAGTTTCTCCAGGATTCTTACTTGAAAAATCTATAGTCCTTGAGTAATAATAAACCCCAATATCATCAAGTGTATATTTAATTATATCAAATTCTGTTTCTTTACCATTTTCATTTCTTAAAACTTTATTGTTAACATTATCAAATTGCACTTTAAGTTTCGTGATATTACCATTTTCATTCTTATCCTGCTCAATAAGCCATGGAAAAATACCTTCATAATCAAGGTAGCACTTATAAATTTGTCTAAATCTGTAAATATAGTCAAATGAAGGGGTTGTACTAATATTTACTTCCGCTAAATAGCAACGCCTACCGTTAATAAACTCCTTGTCAGATTTCACTTCAAGAATAGCATAACCACCAGTAATAAATCCATAATTTAACTCATACTCAAAATGTTCACCTGTTTTGAAACTAACATTATTAACTTTGCGAAATATGGTATCTTGTGAAAAGACCAATACTGGTACCAAAACAATTAGAACTACTGTAATGAAATTTTTCATAACTGATTTTCCTTTTCTTTTTTCTACATAAATAATACATAAAAAGTTTCTAAAAATAAACTTACATTTTGAGCAACTCATCAGTGCATCTTAAAATTTGTTCAGCAGTAATCTCATTCATATTAAGAGGATTTTTTACAGGGGTCAATATTTTAGCATATTTACTTAAAGGTCTCCACCTTGTCGGAGACATAGGGGCAGAATTCGGGTAAAAGCCGATAATTTTCTTACCAAGCGCTCCAGCTATATGAATAGGACCTGTAGAATTTGATATAAAAAGTGATGATAGTTCAATTAAAGTTGCCAGTTCTCTTAAATTAAACTCTGATACAAAATTAAAAATTTTTTTTCCTAACTCGTTCTCAAAGTGTTGCAAAAGTAGTTTGACACAAACTTCATCTTGTTTTGTACCAGTAATTACAATTTTGTAGTCTTTATAATCCCTAAAAAATACATTAATATATTCTTGTAAAATGTTTAAAGGTAAATCTATTGCAGAATTTCTAGACCCTGGATGAATTATTATGAATTTATACTCAGGATTGAATCCGTACTTTTCTTTTAGTTTATTTTGTAATTTATTTTTTTCCGTTTCAGTAATTTTAAACTTAAAAATTAAACTTTTAGACTCTTCACCAGTAACTGCGTTTAATAAATTTAAATTGTATTGTGCTTCATGTTTCTCAGCAAACTTTCTATGTTCTCTTACTTGTACATTATACAAAAATGAATATCCTCTATATGCGGTTCCAATTCTATATTTTATCTTAGCTAAGAAAAAAATTAATGCTAATTCAAATCTCGGATAAGCAGAAAAAACAATATCAAATTTTTCCAACCGTATTTTTTTTAGCAATTCGTAATATGATTTATATTCATCTAAAAATATAAAATCATCTATATCCTCGTATCCCTTCAATAGGTCAGCAATAACATTTCTTGTAAGGAAAACTATTTTTACATTTTTAAAATAACTTTTACATTCTGAGATTAAAGGTAAAGTAAGTATAATATCCCCAATATTATCTGTTCGACTAATTAATACCTTTCTTATTTTCTGTAAATTAACTTTAGATAACAATAGTTACTGATTAATATTTTAATTATATATTCATTCCCTTGTCAACAACATTAAATCTACAGGTATGTCTATAACTTCCTTTTGTGTTTTGTCTTTAGATATACTTCAATATTTCCAAAATTGCTCACACATTCTATTAACTTTACAATATTTATAATACAATTTAACCTTACACCATTGCACAAGCAATCATGTTCAACTATATCATTGTTATTTAAAACTAATCGAGAATTATTTTATAATTTTCTAACAGTAATTATTTATATTCTGGTAATATTTATTAATTAAATTTTAATAAGAGATTACTACATTGGTGATGTTATTCTGTGAGCTTATTGCAACATTAACAGTTTTTTTATCTTTCTTCCAATCTGCATTGTAAACATTTTCACTATCTACCAAATTTTGATTTTTATCTAGTTCATAGCCATTTTTTTTCATATTCTCTTTGTAAAAATTGATAGTATTTTGAACGGAGACATCAGTTTCAAGTATTACAATTTTATTTGAACTATTATCAATGAATTTTATCTTTTTTACATTTTCAGGTAGAGGGACATCCTTTGGATAATCCTCAGGTAATCCTTGCTTCATTTCCAAAGTTGCTTGCCCTGTTTCTATTTGCTCGCTTGATGATTGGACAGCATTTGATTGTTCTTTTGATGGGGCTTGTGAATCACTTTGTCCTTCCTTTTTTCCACAGCCCTGAAATAAAATGAAAGCAATAAAAATAATCAAAAATAATTTAATGTATTTCATATTTATATATTAATTATTTTATAAAATATAATTATTAATTTTAATATTCACAAATAATAGCTTCAAAAGAACCAGCAATCCAACTCTTTTTATTATCCTTAAAACACATAATAATTTTTCCTTTAACCTTTTTATCATCCATCGAAATAATTTTAAGTGCGCAATTCCAAGGAACATTAAAATCCTTTGATTCCTCTCCAATATAAATATGAAAATCTGCCCCAAATCCAGCTATCGCAGTACTGAAACTTTCCTTTATGAACTCTTGTTCATTAAAATCTTTGTTTGCTCTTGTTAATCTAAAAGCTGTATCATTTACTACTGCACCGCAATTTTGTTGGGGTTTTTTGGATGAAAAATAAAATGTGTTATCTCCACTACCACGCCATTTTTCAAAATTCACATATTCAATTTTTATTTCCTTATCTCCAATAAAACCTTTTATAGGAAAGTCGGGAATGTCACTAAAACTAACAACCTCTTTCCAGGAAAAATTTTGATTCCCAGAAGAGGTTGTCTGTTGATTAATTTCCTGTTTTTTACAACCGAAAAATATTACAAATGTTAATATTGCACTGAGAAAAGTTTTGTAAATATACATTTATGATAGATTATTTTACATACTTAACAAATCTATCATTTATTCTTTCCCAATGCAAGTTATTTATGAAGTTATTAATGTACTTGGCTCTGCCAGGACCATCTTTATGATAATATGCATGTTCAAATACATCCAATGATATCAATGGAATTCCACCCCAAATAGCACCATACTGATGTTCATCAACCAATACATTCAAAAGTCGTCCACTATATAATTTATCATAGACAAGTAAAGCCCAACCTGATAATTTTGCAGAAATAGCAGTTGCAATGAAATCTTCTTTCCATTTTTCAAAACTACCGAATTCTTTTTCAATAGCAGCTTTAATATCGGGTCCTTTATTAATATCTCCATCACCACCAAGAACTTCCCAATAAATGTCGTGTAATAAAGCACCTGAATGATTCCAGGTAAATCTTCTTTTCAACTCACCTACTTGACTGTAATTACCATTTGCTTTAGATCTATCAACATTCTCCAATTCCTTTTCAATGGTATTCAAAGCATTTACATAACCTTTATGGTGAGTATTGTAATGCCAATCACTTGTTTCAGGCGAGATTACATCTTTCAATAAAGTTTTCGCCTCTTCATCCGTGTAGGGACGTTTATTAAATTTCCATTCGTAAGACATATTTTTTAATTCTCCTTTTTTATTTTTATTTTTTAAAAAACCGATTTTTGGTGTTAATATTATTCCAAAAACTCCTGTAGTAAATATTGTTAAAAATTTTCTTCGTGATATTCCATTTTTTTTTCTTTCCATAATAACTTTTCTTAAATATATATATAAAACCAAAATTCTACATAAAAAATTCAAATTAAATACTTTATTAACTTTAATTTAATTCTTTACTGCACTTCCACACCCACAAGTTATCTTTACATTCGGATTATCAAAAACAAAACCTGTCCCTGATGCACCAATTTTATAATCCAAAGTTGCTCCCGTTAAATATAGAAAACTTTTCATATCAATTAAAACTTTCAATCCATTGTAGTTAAAAATATGGTCAGTTGGATATGTTTTACCATCAAAACCAAGAGAATAAGCAAATCCAGAACAACCACCTCCTTTAATACCAATTCTCAAACCATATTCATCAGGTATTTTATTCTGTGTTTTTATTCTTAATAATTCTTCAATAGCTTTTGGAGTTATAATTAAACCTTCATAATCACTATTTAATGAAATATTATTATTGTTTTCTTTCATAATAATTGACATTTAATTTTATTAATTCCTTCTGGTATTCTTTTTATTATGTATTCTATTTCTTCCTCTGTGTTAAATCTTCCAATTCCTATCCTAATCGAACAAGATATTTCTGATTTTGTTCTACCTATGGAACTTAACACATAAGAAGGTTCTAAAGTTTCAGAAGCACATGCACTTCCTGTTGATATTGCAAAATCAGTAAACTCATTAATAAATAAAGAATTACTTATACCTTTAAAACCTATATTAATATTATTAGGAATTCTTTTAGTAGGATGTCCATTTAAGAATGCATTATCTATTTTAGTTAGTAAATTATTGATGATTCTATCACGCCATACAGAGTGTGTGTTAAATTCATCGAATAATTTTTCTTTACAAACCTCACAAGATTTCCCAAACCCCACAATTCCTGGTACATTTAGTGTTCCACTTCTTAAACCTTTTTCTTGACCTCCTCCATGAATTTGTGGATACAAATTTATTTTATTAGAGTTGTTTTTAACATATAATGCCCCAATACCTTTAGGACCATAAATTTTATGAGCACTAAAAGCCATTAAATCAATATTTAACGCTTTTACATCTATTGGAATTTTACCAACTGCCTGTGCTGCATCTGTGAAAAATAAAATTCCCCGTTCTTTGCATAATTTGCCTATTTCTCCAATTGGTTGAATTGTCCCGATTTCATTATTCGCAACCATAACACAAATCAAAACGGTTTCTTCTTTTATCATATCCACTATATCTGAAGTAGAAATCATTCCATATTTATCTGTAGGTAAATATGTTATTTCTACTCCAAATTTTTCTAGATATTCACATACCTTTAACACTGCTTTATGTTCTACTTTTGTTGTAATAATATGAATCTTATCTCTAAATGCACTTTCAACAATTCCTTTCAATGCTAAATTAATACTTTCTGTTGTACCACTTGTAAAAATAATCTCTGAACTATCAGCATTTATTAAAGAAGCAACTTGCTCCCTTGCAAACTCCACCGCTACTAATGTTTCTCTACCGAATTTATGCGAAGTACTTGAAGGGTTACCAAATTTATCTTTTAAATATGGCAGCATAGATTCCAGCACAACTGGATCTAATGGAGTAGTAGAATTATTATCTAAGTAAATAATTTTTTCCATATAATAAAAATATATAACAAATCTATGAATTATAATTCTATTTGTTACTTAAAAAATATTATTTTGAATTAATAAATAAATATTTTTTCAAAGAAAATAAAATCTTTTTTAATTAATTTGTATTAAAAGAATTTCATTATGAAAAAGTATATATTTTTAATTTGCATTATTTTTTTACTTAATTCAATTTCTCTTCCTTATACAGGTGAAATAATTAAATATTTTGATGCTCCTGGAAAGTTTCCAACCGGCCTTTGTTTTGATGGTAAAAATCTTTGGGTAGCAGATAGAGAAACAGATAAGTTATACTGTATTAATCCAGAGACTGGTAGTATAATAAGAATGATTGAATCTCCTGCATATTGGCCCATGGGAATTGCATATGATGGGCAATATTTATGGAATTCAGATATTAGGGGATTAACAGATAAATCAGAAGATTATGATGGGATGATTTTTAAAATCAACCAGGAAGATGGAACTATTTTAAAGACCCTAAATGCACCGTGTAAATCACCAATTGGATTAACTTATGATGGCAAATATTTTTGGTGCATTGATGATAGAAGTGATAAAGTTATACAATTCAGTCCTGTAGATGGAACAACAATAAAATCTTTTAAAGCACCATCACAAGATGTTACGGGGATATGTTTTGATGGAAAGTACTTATGGATATCTGATAGAATTTTAGATGAAATTTATATGGTAGATCCAGAGACTGGATATGTTATTTTAATTGCAGATGCTCCAGGGAAATATGTTTTTGGGCTTGCAACTGATGGAAATAAGTTATGGGCAGTTGATTATCAAGAAGATAAAATTTTTCAACTTAAGATTAGAGACAATGAAAAGATGATACAAAAAAATCCTCAATATCATAAAGTTGTTTTTTCTCATAGTGTAAAATGTTTTGGACCTGGAAAAATAAAAACTTTAGATATAGATATAGCACTTGCAGAAAATAGAGATAATCAAGTTATTCTTGAACCAATAGAATACAATATACCCCCTACAGATATATTAACAGATAAATGGGGACAAAAGACAGCACATTGGAGTTTCTCAAATATTAACCCTGGTGAATCAAAGAATATAAAAGTTACAACAATTTTTAAAACTTATCTAGTAAGATATTTTATATATCCTGAATTTGTTGGAGGTCTAAATGAAATTCCCACTGAGATAAAAGAAAAATATTTAGAAGATGATGAGAAATATCAAATTCATAGTGAAATCATTCAAAGAACCGTGAAAGAAGTTGTTGGAGATGAGAAAAACCCTTACTGGATTATTAGAAAAATACATCAGTTCGTAATTAATCATTTAACATATTTGATGGATGGAATGTGGGATACTGCTCCAACTGTTATAATGAACAAACATGGTTCCTGTTCTGAATATTCGTTTGTATTTATTGCTTTATGCAGAGCAGCAGGAATACCCACAAGATATGTTGGTTCTACATGGATTAAAAAGGATGAAGCAAGTATGGATGAAGTATATCACAGATGGGTAGAAGTATATTTACCAAATTACGGTTGGATACCTACTGACCCAACCCATGGTGATAGGGAATTACCAAGAGATCAAGCGTATCCAATTGGATATGTAAGTAATAATGCTTTAATAACAACACAATCCTGTGGAGCTTCTGAAACCCTTGAATGGACATACAACAGTAATATTAACTATACAACTGAACCAAAAACGAATTTAAATATAACCCATTTTGCAGATTGGGAGCCAGTGGATAAATCAAAATATGGTGAATGATTGTTTTTATTTTGATTAAAAAAAAATGCCTTCTCGGTGAGAGAAGGCATTTTTTCTATACAATGGTAATTAATTTACTTCTGTGCGTATAACTCTATTATTTTTATTATGACCTCTTTTGCCTTCTCCATAGTTTCAGTAGATACATATTCGAATTTTCCATGGAAATTCATACCACCAGCGAAAATATTTGGACATGGTAATCCCATATAAGATAATTTAGAACCGTCAGTACCTCCACGAATTGGTACAACTTTTGGTGTTACCCCTACAAGTTCCATCGCTTCTTTCACAATCTCTACAATATGGAAAACAGGTTCAACTTTTTCTCTCATATTGTAATATTGATCTACTACTTCTATTGATATAACATCTTTACCGAATTTTTCTTCAATAAATTCACCTGCTTTTTTAATGAATGTTTTTTTATTCTCAAATTTTACTCTGTCATGGTCTCTTATTATATAAACAAGGGTTGCATTCTCAACAGAACCGTCCATTTTTATTATATGATAAAACCCTTCATAATCCTGTGTATATTCTGGTCTTTCATTTATTGGAAGCAATGAATTAAATTCCATTGCGATCAAAATCGCATTTAGCATTTTATTTTTTGCATATCCAGGATGAACATTTCTACCTTGAATTCTCACGGTGGCTTTCGCAGCATTAAAATTTTCATATTCAAGTTCTCCAGGTCCACTTCCATCAACAGTATATGCAAAATCAGCTCCAAATTTTTTTACATCAAATTTATCTACACCACGTCCTATTTCTTCATCTGGTGTGAAAGCAATTTTAACAGTCCCATGTTTTACTGTAGGATTTTTTACGAAATACTCAATTGCTGTTATTATTTCAGCAATTCCTGCTTTATCATCTGCCCCAAGAAGTGTATTACCATCAGTAGTGATTAAAGTATGTCCAACAAATTCTTTTAACTCTGGAAATATTTTAGGAGACAGAATAAGATTTTTTTCCTTGTTGATGATTATATCTCCACCGTCATAATTTCTAACGATTTGTGGATTAACGTTCTCTCCAGACATATCCGGGCTTGTATCCATATGGGCAATGAAACCTATAACGGGAACTTGCTTATCAATATTAGAAGGTAAAGTTGCCATTACATAACCATTTTCATCAAGAGATACATCTGAAAGTCCTAGTGAATTCAATTCTTCAACTAGCAATTTAGCAAGTACAAGTTGTTTTTCTGTACTTGGACAAGTTGTAGAATGTTCATTTGATTGAGTATCTATTTTCACATATTTAAGAAATCTTTCTATTAATTTTTCATCCATAATTTTTTATTTTTTACTTTATAAAATTTCAACTGATAAAAAGACTATAGTAAATAGATTGATCTATTCATCTACTTTTGCTCTGTAAGTATCCCAAATAAAATAACAGATTAATAAAACAAAAGTAATAAATGCAGTAATCTGTGGACCAAATTCATTGTTACCCCAGACTTTAGTATTTAGGTCTATACCAAAGAACAAAAGTAAAGCACCAATAACACCAAAAATAGCAGCACCAGCAATAAATCCAGAAGCAATTAAATTACCGCGATTGTATCTTGCTTTAACAAGGTTATCATCTTTAGAACTTTTTTTAACAAAATGTGCAATCAGTCCTCCAACAAGTAAAGGAGTATTTAAATCAAGTGGTATAAACATACCAAGAGCAAAAGCTAAAGGAGAAATACCAATGAAATACATCAGCACTGAAATTAAAGCACCAACAATAAATAATATCCAATTAAATGATGCACCTTTCATCATAAGAGGTTCAATAACAGCAGCCATAGTATTTGCTTGTGGAGCTACAAGTGGTTTAGCATTTTTTGATTCCTGTTCATACTTTGCAATTGTTAATGGGTCAGCAGTATTATTTTTTACAGCTTGAATCTCCTCTTTTGTCATAATTTTTTGATTGGTAAGGTAGTCATCAGAAGTAAATCCATAAGAATTTGCTAAAATAAAAATTACAAACCCTACAGTTGCTGCAGAGAGTAATGTCCCAAGAAATTTCCAAGACTGCTGTTTATATGGTGAAGAACCAAGCCAGTAACCTATTTTCAAATCAGTAATAAAACCACCTGCCATAGAAAGTGCAGTACAAACGATACCACCAATTATCATAGAACTAACCATACCTTGCCAACCTTTCAACCCAACACCAACAAGAATGAACGAAGATAAAATAAGGGTCATTAAAGTCATTCCCGATACAGGGTTAGTACCAACAATAGCAATAGCATTAGCAGCAACAGTTGTGAAAAGAAAAGCAACTACTAATATTGTTGCAAGGGCAACTAATGCCTGTATTAAAGTTACTTTAACTCCTAATAATAGAAAAACGAAAATTGCTAGTGCTGTTAAAATTATAAAGATTAAGATGAAACTCATCTTAATATCTTTTTGAGTTCTTAATTCCTCAGAGCTACCAATAGCAGAAGTTTTGGTAAAACTTCCAACAGCAAGTTTAAAAGCATCAGCAATTACTTTTGATGATCTTAAAATTCCAATGATCCCAGCCATAGCAATAGCACCAATACCAATAAATCTAACATATTCTTTAAAAATTATTTCTGGCTCTTGTGTTGCAAAAGTTAACACTTGCCCTTTAGAATCAGTGAATGTTCCTCCAGGGATGTTTCCTATTAAGGGTATTAATACAAGCCAAGAAAACATAGAACCAACTGCGATTATAGTAGAAAATCTTAATCCTACTAAGTACCCAAAACTAAAAATTAATGAGCTTACATTTAATTTGAATACCATTTTTAGTTTTGATGCTAACTCATGTCCATATGGTAAAATCCTTGTTGTAACAACATCATCCCATAATCTCAAAGAACTAAACAAAAAGTCATAAATACCACCAATTAGACCGCTAACAACAAGAATAATAGCTTGTTTTCCACCTTTTTCTCCTGTTACCAAAATCTCAGTGGTTGCTGTTGCTTCTGGAAATGGGAATTTTCCATGCATATCTTTGACAAAATATTTTCTAAATGGAATCAAAAACAAAATTCCAAGAAAACCACCAAGCAGTGATGAGAAGAAAATTTGGAAAAAGTTAACTTCTATATCGGGATATTTGTGTTCTAAAATATATAGTGCTGGAATCGTAAAAATAGCACCAGCAACTATAACACCTGAACTAGCCCCAATAGACTGAATAATCACATTTTGTCCAAGTGCTTGAACTTTTTTAGTTAAATAAGAGACTCCAACTGCAATTATAGCAATTGGAATTGCTGCCTCAAATACTTGCCCTATTTTTAAACCAGCATAAGCAGCAGCTGCTGAAAATATAACCGCCATTAGCAACCCCATAAAAACTGAATATGGTGTTACTTCAGGAAACATTTTATATGGGGACATTATAGGTTCATAAACTTCCCCTTCTTTAAGTTCCCTATATGCATTTTCTGGAAGTCCTTTTATTACTTCTTGATTTTCATTTGACATTATGCTTCTCCTTTTTTAAGTTTTTGTTGCAGATTCAAGCCGCTTTAATATAGAAAATATAAATATTGCAGATATTAAAGAAGTTATCACAAGTAATGTAAAGGTTTGCCATAATTCCCAATTTCTATATGGAATTGCAATTACACCAGACAAGTAATTACCTAATGCAGTTGCAAACAACCAACCACCTTGCATTAGCCCTTTCAGATTTGGTGGTGCCACTTTTGCAACGAAAGAAAGCCCCATTGGACTTAAAAACAATTCTGCTATTGTCAGTGTAAAGTATGTAGAAATTAACCAATATGGAGATACTAATACATCAGATACTGAACCTTTAGTCGCATCGAATATATGTTTAGGGCTATCTAACATACCACCATTTTTTCCAATTAATGAAACGACCACTAAAATTACATATGCAAGAGCAGCTATCAACATCCCAATTCCAATTTTCTTCGGCGATGATATTTCTCTCCCTTTCTTCATCATCATACCAAAGAAACTTACTACAACTGGTGTCAAAAATACTACGAAAATAGGATTGAATGCTTGAAATGTTTCTGGATCAATTCTATGAGTATCTTGAAATCCAGTATATCTTATATACAATATAATGGCACCAGCAAGAGTTAATATTACTCCAATTCCTCTTCTCAATGAAGTTGAACTTTTTAATAATATAAATATCACACCCATTATAACAGCGATAAGAGAAATTAAAGCGGGCAAATCAAAAAGTACATAAGTTAACTTACTTACTACACTAACCGTATAATTTTTCGCAAATAAAGTCAACACAAGCCCATTTTGATGAAATGCCATCCAGAAAAATATAACAGTTATAAATACAAGAATAAGAGCAATAATTCTCTCCTTAGTCTGCTGTGGGGTTAATTCTACACTTGTTCCAAATTGAGCAGATTTTTTGTGGAGATAATCTGCATGCTTGAAATATTTTCTAAAAGAAACAAAAATAATAAATGATACAACTATTGCAGCAGCTGCAACGACAAAACCCATATTATAAGCAGAACTTAAAGAAGTGAGATAATCTTTGCAAAAAGCTATTAAATCAACTCCTGAATTTCCTGTTTGTGTTTGAGCGATTTGAGTCAGTTCTTTTAAGGACTCTGGTGGTAAACTTGAGGGGTCTTTTAAAAAACTGTGTGCTAATCTCGGAATTCTTGCATCATAAACATAGTTGTGAAAAGACAAAAATAAATTTCTCATACCTGTAGCTGCAAAAGGAGCAAAGAAAGCTCCAACATTAATTCCCATATAATAAATGTTAAACGCCGTATCTTGTAATTTCCTATACTTTTCATCTTCGTAAAGATTACCAAGTAAAACTACCATATTTCCTTTAAAAAGACCTGTTCCAAGAGCAATAATAAAAAGTGAAGAGAATAAAAGAACAGTACCAGCAGGTGGGTAAGAAAGCAACATATATCCTATAAACATAGTAACAATACCAACAATAACTACCTTTCCATAACCTAATCTATCGGCAATAAACCCACCAACCAAAGGGAGTGCGTACACCGCAGCGAGAAAAATACCCCAAACTTGCCCTATTTGAGATTCAGAAATACCAAGTTTTGATTCTATAAACAATGTGAAAATAGCAAGCATAGTATAATACCCGAATCTCTCTCCCATATTAGATAGAGCAAGAACATATAAACCTTTTGGATGTCCTTTAAACATTGAGATTTATTTTAGTTTATAAAATACTCATTCAAAAATTTTATAATTTGTGAAAATAGGAATTATATTTTACTTATTCAAATGCTTAATTATGTATATAGAAAAATTTTTTAAATTGAAACTTTAAATTAATTATGCTTTTTTTGTTAATACAAAAATTAAACACTCTCCATATGAAAAATAAATTTTTTCCATTACTATTACTCACAACAGCTATTTTTTTATCTTTGTTAATTTTCTCTTGCAGTTCTAAAAAAAATGAACAAATGAACAATGAATTTAAAGAATTTGTAAAGAACTGGGAAATAAATTATATTCCTCTGTTCAAAGAACTTAATATAACCTATTGGGATGCTTCTATCTCAGGTAAAAAAGAAGACTTCGATAAAGTATTAGAATTGCAGAACAAAATCACAACATTACTTTCCAATAAGGAATCTTTTGATAAATTGAAAAGATTCAAAGAGTCTGGTGCTATTAAAGATGAATTAGACAAAAGGCAATTGGAAGTTTTATATCTTTTATTTCTCAGCAACCAAGTTGATACTTCACTTCTTAATGCTGTTAATAAGTTACAAAATGAAATTGAACAGAAGTATACAAATTTCAGAGCAGAAGTTAATGGCAAACAATTAACAGATAATGAAATAGAAGAAGTTTTGAGTACATCTACGAATTCATTAGATTTACAAACCGTTTGGGAAGCACATAAGAAAATAGGAACGATAGTCGCAGATGATATAAAGCAACTTGTTAAAATGAGAAATGAAATTGCAAGGAAACTTGGTTTTAACAATTTCCATGAAATGAGTTTAAAATTAAAAGAGCAGGATCCAAATGATATTTTGAAATTATTTGATGAACTAGATGCATTAACAAAAGACGCTTTTGCAAAAGAAAAAGAGAACATTGATGATTACTTTACAAAAAGATATAAAATCCCCAAAGATAAACTAATGCCCTGGCATTATCAAAACAGATTCTTCCAAGAAGCACCAAAAATTTACGAAGTAGATCTGGATATTTATTACAAGGATAAAGACTTAGTCAAATTAACCGCTGAATATTATGCTGGAATTGGTTTACCTGTTGATGATATAATTGCAAATAGTGATTTGTATGAAAAACCTGGGAAAAATCAACATGCTTATTGCATTGATATTGATAATGAAGGTGATGTGAGAGTCCTTTGCAATATTAAACCGAATGAAAAATGGATGAATACTATGCTTCATGAATATGGTCATGCAGTTTATGACAAATTTATTGATAGACAATTACCATTTTCCTTAAGGGAGCCAGCTCATACATTTACAACAGAAGCAATAGCACAACTTTTCGGAAGAATGGCTACAAATGCAAATTGGATAAAAGATATGGTTGGTATTAGCGATGAAAAATATAATGAGATAAAAGATAATTGCTACAAATCTCTTCGATTACATCAACTGGTTTTCAGTAGATGGTCACAAGTGATGTATAGATTTGAAAAAAGTATGTATGAAAATCCAGATCAAGATTTAAATAAATTATGGTGGGATTTAGTTGAAAGGTATCAAATGATAAAAAAACCTGAAGGTAGGAACCAACCTGACTGGGCATCTAAAATTCATATCGCTACTGTACCCTGCTACTATCATAATTATTTACTTGGAGAAATTTTAGCTTCCCAACTACAAAATTATATAGTATCAAACATTTTAAAATCAAATGATTTAATAAATCAAAGTTTTAAAAATAATGCTGAAGTAGGAAAATATTTAAGAGAAAAAATATTTGCTCCAGGATTAAAATTTTTTTGGAATGATATGATAGAAAAAGCAACAGGAGAAAAATTAACTCCTAAGTATTATGCTAAAATGTTCATAAATTAAAAATGTGAATATATCTTATAAAAGTTTTATAAATAAATTTTAAAAAATGACTGAACAAATAAAAAAAGAAGCTCCTACAGGATTGCGGTGGTTTGTACTGGCATTGATAAGTCTTGCTATGTTTGGAAACTATTATATATACGACAGTATAAGTCCACTTGCAGATCTATTAAGCACTCAACTTGGTTTTTCAGACTCACAAATTGGATTACTGCAAGCTATTTATAGTTTCCCTAATGTAATTATGGTTCTCATTGGTGGTATGATAATTGATAGAATAGGAACTAGAAAAGCATCTTTGCTTTTCTCCTTTTTCGTAATGATTGGAGCAATTATTACTGCATTAAAAGGTAATATTATATTAATGGCAATTGGAAGATTGATTTTTGGGCTTGGAGCTGAATCTATGATTGTAGGAATTACAACTGTTATTGCAGTTTGGTTTAAAGGTAAAGAACTTTCTTTTGCGTTCGGATTAAACCTAACAATTGCACGACTCGGATCTTTTCTCGCTCTTAATTCACCTACTATTGCTAAAAATCTATATAACTACTGGCAATCCCCCTTGTTAATATCTGCTGCTGCAGGAATACTTGCTGTTTTATTTTTGATTATTTTCTATATAATAGATAGTAGAGCGCGAAAGAAATATAAATTTCAGGAAGAAACAGGACAAGATAAAGTTAACTTTTCTGATATTTTTAATTTCAGCTCGACGCGTGTTCTAGTTTTTGTATCTGTTATTGTTTCTATTTTATACTTTATTACACCAAGAATTACTAGTTTTTCAATTGATTTAGAATTGCAAGCACTTCTTTTTATTATGATTCTTGCAATAACCTTTCTTAAATATAAATCTTTTTCACCATCTTTTTGGTTTATAGTATTATTATGTGTTACTTTCTACTCTGCAATGTTTCCATTTCAAACATTTGCGGTAAAATTTTTTATAGAAGCACACGGTACTACAAGAGAAGCTGGTGGTGCACTATCTAGTATTCTCACTTTCTCAGCAATGTTTTTTACACCACTTTTCGGATTACTTGCTGATAGAATTGGAAAAAGATCAGTGCTGATGATGATTGGTTCTTTATTAATTATTCCTGTATATCTGCTTATGGCATATAAAATAAATATTATTGGATTCACTGGCATTAATACATTATTTGGAGTACCGTTGCATTTAATTATTCCAATGTCCATAATGGGACTAGCGTTTTCACTAGTACCAGCTGTTATGTGGCCTTCAGTGGCCATTGTTGTAGAACCGTCAAAACTCGGTACAGCTTATGGACTTATGACAATGATTCAGAACATTGGTTTAACACTATTTAACTTACTAATTGGTTTTGCAAATGATGCAGCTAATGCAAGTGCTGAAAATCCTGCTGGATACAATCCTGGTATGTGGATATTTTCAATTCTTGGTTTCCTTGGTTTATTCTTTGCTTTTATGCTTCGGAAAAACGAAACGGGACCCAATGCACATGGACTTGAAAAAGGTTCTTTAATTAAAAAATAAATTTTATTAAATTGATTGTTGTTATATTTATAAATCATAATTTGATATGACAAAACTTAAAATAATAATACCAAGTATAATTATCGCAATAATAGGTATAATTTTTTTCTCATGTGATGATATCAAACAAGCAGACTACAGAGCAATACTACAAGGATATGTAAGAGACTCAAGTAATGATAAACCAATAGAAGCAGCCCAAGTATATTTAAGTCCTGAAAATTACTTAGCATTTACTGATTCAAATGGCTTTTTCAGAATGACTGATATTCACTTACCAACGTCAGCAGCGTATTTTAATTTAACCGTTATGAAGTCAGGATACATAACAAAAAGCATGCAAATTTTATTAACATCATTACAATTAAATAATATAGTAATATATCTAAGACCGGAGGAAAATTAAGTTATTGAAAATATTTAATATAATAAGTATTTTTATGTTTTTTATATTTGCTCCCATCGACTAGTGGTTAGGTCATCACTCTTTCACAGTGAAGACACGGGTTCGAATCCCGTTGGGAGCGCAAGGGTAAGGGTAATATAACTCATTATAAATTTTATAGTGTATTCTTTTTTAAGCATACATTTATAATTTTAATGATTCCTCATTTAAAAATTTGAAGTGAAAAATCAATTCAAATAGAATAATATTTGTAAGGATAAAATATCGAAAATTCCTACGGTAAATCATAAAATCATCATATGAATTATGAATCTTTCTAACTAAATTAAGAAAGTATAGTAAATTTATTCAAAACTAAACCCAAAAATACCTCTATTATAAAAATTCTCAATAAGAAATGTATTTAAAATTATTAAAATGAGTTAATAATCAGTTTTAAAGAAATATCTCTATTTATAAATTTAAATGCTTCGTGCGAAAACAATTTCAATAATGAACTTTTAAATGATAATATTTGATACTTGATTTTTAACCACTTCATAAGTATTTTAAACATATAAAATTATAGATCACGGGTATGTTCTTATCTTATAAATTAGTAAAAACATCAGTAATATTTCTTATTTTGTTTTTCCTATTTCATGATTTATTTCCACAATCAAATGGAGACTATAGAACTAGAACTAATGCTTCTGGTTATTGGACAGGAACCAATATATGGCAAAAATATGAAAATGGTATGTGGAATGATGTGATAACCTATCCAACATATTCAGATGGTAATATTGAAATTAGAAGTGATGCAAATATTACTATCAATTCATCTATTACTCTTGACCAAGTTACAGTAAAGGGGATAATTACTATAACCTCTAATATGATTATAAACAACGGATCAGGAGATGACTTTACTATATCAAGTGAAGGTATTATATATTGGTCATTTGGAAATATCACTTTGAATACTGGTCCCGCTACATTAATAATAAACGGAATTCTTGAAATTCAAAATGGAGCCGGAATTTTCACAGGACAACAGAGTGGAACAACAATAAATGGAACATTAAAATATAATAAAGATTCATCATACTCATATCCTAATAATAATGGAGCTGGGACTTATTCAGACAATTTCACTACATATGGATCAAACGGCACTTTAGAATTAAAGTCCTATAGATCAACAAGTTACTTTCATGAATTTCTCGGAAACGGTAGCAGTGTTTTTGAGACATTACAGAATGTAATATTTAATGCATCAAATGCAGGTTCTTATTATTATTCAATATTTGCTTCTGGAATTACTACTATAAATGGAAAATTAAAAATTGAAAATACTTCATCCGAAAGCGGTAAAGGTTTTGTGTTAGGATATTTACAAACTGAAAGAAAAGCTGGTGCTTTAGAAATTACTGGAGGAACCTCTTATGTCCTCAAATCAGATGCGGGTGGGAATAGAACTTTTACTTCAGAGGGAGATATATCAATAACTGGTGGAACACTAATAATTGCTGAAAATAATTCATATACTGGAACTCTTAATTGTAAAGGTAATTTCATTCATACAGGTGGCTCAATTACAAGAAGTAAAGGAACTGCTTATTTAAAATTTAACGGTTCCTCTGAACAAAATGTAGAAAGTATTGGAACAGGAGACTCAATAAATATAACATTTGAAAATAATATCATAATTCCTACCGAAAAAACATTTACTATTTCTAATGGATGTACACTTAGAGGCACAACAAATAAATCATTTACAGTATATGGTACTTTGTTAAATAAAGGTTTAACTCCAAATGATTCTGTAAGAGGATTCGGTATATTGAAAAATAATTCAAAATACATACATAACACATCGTCTGCTGCTTCAAGAATGTTGAATTTTTTTAAGACAATAGAGGATAATAGCAATTGGATATATAGAGGATCAAGTTCCATTACCCCTGCGGTATCTTTATCTGGAAACACTTTTGGTAATTTAAGCTTTGAGTCTACCTCAGGTAGATGGAGAACAACATTTACAGGAACTAATGGTTTTACTGTAAACGGAAGTTTTCAATTAGGAACAGGAGTAACATTACGAATCACGAATACTGGAACAAGTACTATAAAAAGAAACTGCACTATAAATGACTCTTTAATTATTGACAGTGCGAAACAGACTTTTTCTTTTTCAGGAACTTCAGAACAAATAATAACAGGAACTTATTCCAACATTACATTCTCAAATTTAACAATAAATAATACTAATAGTATAAAACTTGAAACAAATATTAAAATTGATGGTACTCTAACATTAATTAATGGTATATTTTATACAGGTACTTCGAGTCCTTATGATGCATATAAAATAACATTTGGAACAAATGCAACAAACCCAAGTGAATCATCATCTTCAAGAATCATAGGTGTAGCAGAAATGTCTTCAAGGAATATTGGCACAGGTTCAATCA
>JAOADD010000027.1 GCA_026417495.1 Ignavibacteria bacterium | reverse complement strand
GATGAAGTCAGGACTAAAGTATTATTCCCCCCAGACGAGGGAGGGGTTAACGGGTTTTCTTCTGAACATCCTGTGTAGAAAATAATTACGCCAATAATTACTAAGTGTAATAATGGCTTTAGTAGATTTTTCATAGTTTATTACTTTAAATTTAAAAATGGTTAATTGAAAAGTATAAATTATACCAGAGAAATATGAAGTAATAACTGGAAGTTTTATAAAATATATCATTTATTTTTATTCATGTTAATTAAGAAGTTATTTAGAGTACTTATAAAAAACACTTTTCATATTTTCTTTCTTTTTGATAGGTATCATTTTTTTCTATATTGTAATTTATCTTTGATATATTTAAATCCAACTTACAGGAAAGAATAATAGTCTTAAATTTTACCTGATTGACAGCCCCCCATGATTTTACATTCAGAAGTGTTTTCATTTCCTTAATGAGTAAATCATATGCACTCAAAATTAGGTCCTCTGCTGGTGAGCTTTGATATTTTATACTATTTCCGTTTTTTTCGCTTTCTACATTTAAGTTTCCTAAATTTTCTAATGTAATAAAGTAATTAAGATTTGTATGGGGGATTTGCGTTCTTTTATATCTTGCTTCCCAATATTGAATAATATAAGAAATTAATGAGTTTATAAATTCTAAATAAGTATTTTTAAATAAATTATTTTTGAAATAATGAACCCTGTAGCCCTTTTTGATGTAAATAATAAATATTTTTCTCCCACTCCTAAACAACTCTTATATTGTCAATTTATTTAGAAAAACTTTCGATTAAGACAATATTTTGTGATTATTTTGTCTGTGGTGGGATCGAATTTTAGTTATGTACCCATCATGAGATTCAAGATATTTTTCTCTTATATTGCCACCACAATAATTTTATTTACATTATCAATTCAAACTTAAAAACTTGGATTTTAAATGTCAAGATAAATTTTGCTTATAATTGAACTTATCAATTTAATACATTAAAACTTTTTGAAACAATTTAAAAAAGAATTTTTTGATAATAAAATAGGAAAATCTGTATTGACTGTTGAGTTATTTTGTTATAATTTTGTTTAGTTCTTTGAAAACTTGTTTTATGTATTGGGGTGCTGGCAAATCTTCCTTTTGAAGGGAGATTCTTTCACTGCTATTTTGCGGATGCAATTAGCAGTAGAAAGTAGGCTGAGATCATACCCATAGAACCTGATACGGGTAATACCGGCGTAGGAAATTACTAAAACAGTTTTTCAACGCTTAAATTTTTTCTTAGTTAGGTTTTTGAGTAGATGTTATCAGGTTCGGAAAAAGTTTAAGCGTTTTTTTTTAATGTGTGTTAAATATGGAACAAATTATTAAAAGTACTTTAAAACTTACATTTTGTATTTCATTTCTTTTAATCTTAATTCTTACCTTGCAACCTTTAAGGGCACAGGAAGACAACAACATTGACACTTTAATTTACCATACAGAAACAATAGAAGTAGAAGCGTTAAGAGGAATTGAAGGGACAACCCCTATTACTTTTCAAAATGTTTTTCGTGAAAAAATTGAGCAAAAATACTGGATGCAAGATTTTCCAATGTTTTTAATCGGGAATACCAGTGTGAATGCTTATTCTGAATCAGGTGCATCTGTTGGATACTCTTATTTATCAATTCGTGGATTTGACCAGCGGAGAATTTCAATATTAATAAATGGAATACCACAAAATGATGCTGAAGATCATCAAGTATATTGGGTGGACCTATCGGATATAACTTCTTCTGTTGAAAATATTCAAATTCAGAGAGGAATAGGAACGGCTTTATATGGTGCTTCTAGTATTGGAGGTGTAATAAATATTCAGACTATAGATTATTTTAGAAGAAAATTCATTAATTTATCTTCTGGTTATGGAACTTATAACTCTAAACGATTTTCTTTTGAATATTCATCAGGTACAATAGGGGATGGCTATGGGTTTTATGCTAAGTTTTCTAAAACATTATCAGATGGATACAGAGATTTATCCTGGTCTAATCATTGGAGTTATTTTATTAGTGCAGGTAAAATTTTTGGTAAAAATACAGTTGTGAAAGCAAATGTATATGGTGCACCAATTAGAAATCACCTCGCTTATCTTGGTGTAACGAGGGACTATTTAGATGGCCTAATTTCAGGTGATAAAAGGAAAGATAGAAAAGCTAACTTTCTTAGTTATATTGATGAGACTGATAACTATCTACAACCCCATTATGAACTTGTTATAAATACTCAACCAATGAAAAATTTATTTATATCTAATACTATATCATATATAAGAGGTGACGGGTATTTTATAACGAGTTTTCCTGTTTCTTATGGATATGATTTTGATTATTTCAGATTACAACCATTTTACACATTTGACTCTACAGCATTTAATCCATTGTACTACAGAAGAAATCCAGATGGGTCTTTATATTTTGACCCATTGAGAGGGTATGAAATTGTTAGAAGCGATATAGTTTCTAAATTATATGTAAATAACGATGATATTGGTTGGTATCCTAAAGTACAATTAAAACATTCCAACGATAGAGGGATCCTGACCTTTGGAGGAGAATTGAGATTGCATAAATCCGAACATTATGGAGAAATTACATTCGGTAATGCACTACCTCCCAACACTCCTCCAAATTACAGGTATTACTATTTTAATGGAAAGAAGCGAACAATCAATGCATATGTAAATGAAGTATTCAATTTAACAGAAAAATTTGCTGTAATGGGTGGTATACAATATGTGAATCATCAGTATAAATTTGAACCAGGAATTGGTAAACAATATAAATTTACGGTAGATTATAGTTTCTTTACACCTCGTTTGGGTGCAAATTATAACTTAAATAAAAATTTAAGAGCATTTATCAACTTTTCAATTGCCAAGAGAGAACCACGATTGAAAGATATATACGATGGTGAAAATCCTTATGCAAATCCAAATTTTAGAATTGTTGATACTGTTAATAATAGATATGAAGACCCACTTGTAAAACCAGAAGAGATGCAAAATTTTGAATTAGGATTTAGTTATGTTTCATCCCCAGAATTACCATTTTTGAAAACCAATCTGAATTTTTATTTGATGGACTTCAAAAATGAAATTGTAAGTAACGGACAACTTGATATTGCTGGGCAACCTATTAATGGAAATGCAGGGAGGTCTATTCACAGAGGTATTGAATTTGAATTAGAATTCTTTCCATTCAAAATGATTTCTTTGAATTCTGGTTTTGCTAAAAGAATTTTATCCCCAATATCAATAACAGGTAATCTTAATTTATCTCAAAATTATTTTAAAGAGTATAGAGAAATATTAGGAGCGGACTCACTTGGAAATATTATATATGGAAATGATTATTCAGATAATAGAATTCTATTGACCCCTGATATCATTGGAAATGTATCCTTAAACTACTATTCAGATTTCGGGTTTGGAATGTATATTTCTCTTTTGTATGTTGGTAAGCAGTATTTGGATAATTCAGAAGATGAGAGGAAAAATCCTTCCGTCAGAAATTCACCTGGTTATATTAATAAGTATATCAGTGACTATGCAGTAGTAAATGCAGGTTTATCATTTGATTTAGTAAAGCCTTTTGAAAATAGTCAATTTGCAAAGTTATTTAAATCAGTTGAACTCAGGTTTAAAGTAAATAATTTATTAGACCGACTTTACGAAATGACGGGAAGCGTTGACTCATTTGGAACCCCATATTGGATTCCTGCAGCGGAAAGAAATTTTTACTTTGATGTGCAAATAAAGTTTTAAATTTAGTATAACACCTACTGCTCTTCAATAATTCCAGGTGTTGCCCCGAAGGTATTTATTAAATAATCGTCGTAATAATCTGCTTTTTCTATTAGAGAACTAAATGCTTCATAACCTGTTTCAAAGTCAAAATATTGATCGTAAATTATTGTAGATAAAATTACTGTTTGGTTAAATATTGAAAAATTTATAAACTCAAACTTATTATTTTCTCTCAACAAAAATTCATAAAGTTCAGCAATTTTTTGTTTCGGTAATCTACAAATAAAAGCATCACCAGTTATAAATCCATTTTCATTATAATTAATATAGACTTTAATTGACCCTGCTTCCACAACCCATCTGTTTGGTCCAGACCGAGCAAGTTTTACATCCTTGCCAAGTTTTTCAAGTATTTTTTCTATAGTAGCAGCAGCCCCCTTGGGCTGAAACCCTTCTTTTTTTTGCTCAAAATCTTCGAGTTCCGCTCCACACTCGGGGCAGTATTTATCCTGCAAGTTTTCTTCGAAAATTATATTAGAACAGGAAGAACATCTTAATGCACTCTTACCTTTGAAAGGTTTATAATCCTCTAAAGATTCAATTAAGTAATTTACAGGTAAAGCGAAGCCCAAATTTGTACCCCCTGCTATTATAAATGTGTTTACGCCAATTATTTCTCCCTTCATGTTTACAAGGGGACCACCACTATTTCCAGGATTAATTGCAGCATCTATTTGAATGTAATTTAAGTTATTGTATAATCTCCTTGCTTTTGAAACGATACCTTCTGTTGCAGTATAATTCAATCCATAAGGATGCCCAATCGCAATTACAATATCACCATCTTTAACAGTTTCAGGTTTACCTAAATTTTTTTCAGGAAACTCTACATTTTCAGGTGGTTGGATAAAAGCAAGGTCATATTTGGAATCACTGAAAAGTACTGGTGATAGGACTTTTTGAAAATTTTTCCCACTAATTATTACATCTTTTGAACCTCTTATTACGTGCTCATTTGTAATAATTAGGTCATAATTTCTTAAATAAAACCCCGTTCCAATACCGTAAGGATTTGCAATTTGTATTATTATTGGATGAAAACTTTTTATTATTTCATTGACATGCATTTTAGTCTAACCTTTACTCTTTACTGAAGTTTAATTTTTTAATTTCATTGAAATACGACTTTAAAAAATTTATTAAACCGTTAAATTTTAATCCTTCTGTATTAAATTTTAAGTATGGAAACTCATCTTCAGTATCAGTTTTACAATTCTGAATATAATTATTTATTCTATCAATTATTTTTTCACTATTAAGTTCACCCGTTGCTGAATTGTATAAAACCTCTTCAAAGCCTAAATCTTTCATATATTCTTCATTTAGAATTTCAAGAACTAAATGTAATAAATTTTTCATCACTTTTGGTAAACTATAGGTGAAGAGGCAATAACCAGCAATATATTCAAAAACCAGCAAGGCAATATTCTCTTTATTATCTTTAACATAAAAATCTACATTTGGTAGGTTTCTATTAAATGTTCCGATAATAGTATCAAAACTTACCGCTGAATTTGTTTCAAAAGTGTATTTTGCTCTGTAAAAGTCTTTCTTTATTTTATCTTCTGGAAGGTCTAAAATTTTCTTAAATTCTTTTTCTAATATCTCTATCTTTTCGCTGAGAGTTTTATTGTCGGTTGCAAAATAGTCTGATGCAATTTTTTCAAGGTGTGATGCTATTGTTCCTTCTGGTGCGATTAAGTAGTCTATTCGATAATTCAAACTCATTAATATATAACTTAAAGCACCCGAATGTTTTTCAATGTTGTTAAATGAACCAATTTTTTCAAATGCTTCTTCAATCCACTTCTTAAAATACTTGTATTTGATATTTTTTTCTGTCTCTGGAATTTCGATTATATAATAATTACACGGTTTTAGCGTTGAAAAATCATCAAGTAATATATCGTCTTGTTTATCAGCACGAGTAGATAGTTCCTTTAAAGCAAAATATAATTTCTCTGGTGGGCATCCTTCTATTGGAGTATCAAATTTTATTGCAATTTTATTTTCCTCTAACGCAAAGCGTGAATAAAAAAGCGAGTAATTCATTTCCAGTAATCTTCTCATAATAGCAACACCTATTTTATCAAATTCAGCTATGTAAGAGTAAACATCAATCTTTCTATTATTTAAGGATATAGTACCGTAAATTTCTTTTGATCCCTGTCTGATTATAAACTTAATTTCATCATCAACTCTTTTATATTCGATATTTTCTATTTCATCCCCGTTTTCTTCTGGATGATGAAGAAACTTTAATAAATGTTCATAGCTTTCTAAGTAATTTTTCTGACTATATAAAGAGTCGGCTTCATTCCATAAGTTTGTTTTTTCGTTTGTTATGTGTGCAGAAAATCTTCCGAACTTAATACTCATAAATAAGTTTACATTTTAATTATTAAATGTTAAATGCAAAATTTAGTTCCCAACTATTTTATTTCTTTTTTAATGGTATTTATTATATTAAAAAAACTTTATGGTATTTTTTTATGTTTTCTCTTATTTTGAATGCTGGAAGCGAAAAGAAAGAAATATATTAGCATATACTAAAATATAATATTGCGATGTTATACTTTATTTGATTTATATCATATTAAATGTTGTAAATTGTAGATTGTATGTATAATTATTATTTTGAATAAAATTTTTGGAATTGAAAAATTTATATTTATTTAACACGCTTAGTAGAAGAAAAGAAAAGTTCATACCCCTTGAGAATAACAAGGTTAAAATGTATTGTTGTGGACCCACTGTATACAATTATGCTCACATTGGAAATTTACGAACATACTTTTTTGAAGATATTCTAAAAAGAGTTTTGCTCTATAATAGTTATGAGGTGTTTCATGTTATGAATATTACTGATGTTGGACATCTTGTTTCCGATGCTGATGAAGGGGAAGATAAAATGGAAAAAGGGGCAAGAAGAGAAGGTAAGACCGTATGGGAAATAGCAGAATTCTATACTGAAGCCTTTAAAAAGGACTTATCAGAATTAAATATTCTGTATCCTGATATATGGTGCAGAGCAACAGAAAATATAGAAGAGCAAATAAAACTTATTCAATGTTTAGAAAAAAAAGGGTATACATATATTACTTCAGATGGAGTATATTATGATACATCAAAATTTAAGGACTATGGTAAGTTAGCTCTTCTCGATATAGAAGGTCTGGAAGAAGGTAAGCGTATAGCTTTTTCTGAAGAGAAAAGAAATAAAACAGATTTTGCACTCTGGAAATTTTCTCCAAAGGATGTCAAAAGACAAATGGAATGGGATTCACCGTGGGGTAAAGGTTTTCCTGGTTGGCATATTGAGTGTTCAGCAATGAGTATGAAATATTTAGGGGAAACTTTTGATATACACTGTGGAGGTGTGGATCATATCCCAATTCATCATACAAATGAAATCGCACAATCAGAAGGTTGTACAGGAAAACAATTTGTAAGATACTGGCTACATGGTGAATTTTTAATTGAAGAGAAAGGAAAAATGGCTAAATCTGCAGGAGAATTTTTGAGGCTTCCTGTTTTAATTGAAAAAGGATACTCGGGGCTGGATTATAGGTATTTTATGTTAATGACTCATTATAGAAAAAAGCTTAAATTTTCTTATGTTGCACTTGATTCTGCGAAAAAGGGATTTAATAATTTAAAAAATGAAATTTTAGAATTAAAAGATGTAATTAAAAAGAAAGAAGTTCAGGTACCTGATTATGGTGATGAGAAAATGTCCTTATGGAGAGAAAGATTTATTGAAAGCATAAATGATGACTTAAATGTAACTGAAGGTCTTGGAATATTATGGGATATGTTAAAAGATGGGAAATTGAAGCCTGAAGAAAAACTTTCATTGGTTGATGATTTTGATAGGGTATTGGGTTTAAAATTGATTGAAGTAGAAGAAGAAAAAATACCCAAGGAGATACTTGATCTTGTAGAGAAAAGGCGAATTGCAAAATTAAATAAACAATGGGAAGAAGCGGATAAAATTAGAGATGAAATAAAAGCTAAAGGATATGAAGTACTTGACCTTAAAAATGGTACAACTAAAGTAAGAAAGATTATATGAGAACAAGAATCACAGAACTGTTTCAAATTAAATACCCCATAATTCAGGCAGGTATGGTTTGGTGTAGTGGTTGGAGATTAGCATCTGCTGTTAGTAATGCTGGAGGGTTAGGACTTATTGGTGCGGGTTCTATGTATCCTGAAGTATTAGAGGAACATATTATTAAATGTAAAGAAGCTACACAAAATCCTTTCGGTGTAAATCTACCATTATTGTATCCTCAAATAAATGATCACATTAACATCATTTTGAAGCATAAAGTTAAAATTGTATTTACTTCTGCTGGTAGTCCCTCAAAGTTTACTTCACTTTTTAAGGAAAACGGTATCACAGTTGTTCATGTTGTTTCAAATGAAAAGTTTACTTTAAAAGCAGAAGAAGCAGGAGTTGATGCAGTAGTTGCAGAGGGGTTTGAAGCAGGTGGGCATAATGGAATAGAGGAAACTACAACAATGGTTTTAATTCCATTGATTAGAAAAATTACAAAATTACCACTAATTGCTGCAGGAGGTATTGCAACTGGTAGCGCAATGTTGGCTGCCTTTGCCTTAGGGGCGGAAGGTGTACAGATTGGAAGTAGATTTGCTGTTTCTGAAGAGTCCTCGGCACATATTAATTTCAAGAAAAAAATTTTGGAAGCTAAAAGTGGAGATACAATTTTAACTCTTAAAAAGGTTGCACCAGTAAGATTGATAAAAAATAAATTCTATTCCCAAATTGCTGAAGCTGAGAACAGAGGAGCTACTGTTGATGAATTAAAGAATTTATTAGGAAAAGGTCGAGCAAAAAAAGGAATTTTTGAAGGTGACTTAGAAGAAGGAGAACTTGAAATCGGACAAGTTTCCGCTTTAATTAATGAAATAAAACCTGCAAAAGAGATTGTGGATGATATTATACGGGAATTTTATATGGTAAAGGAAAGAATTTGTGAAATTTAAAAATGTCTTTAAAAGTCCTTTGTAATAATAAAAATTCACTTCTTCGTTTTTCTATTTTTTATAACAGGATTGATTGGTGCTTTTTATTTTAAAATAATGTGGGGATATACGGTTTTATACTTCTTTTTGAGAAGGCAAATGATATTTCAAATATTCAGTTATTGAAATTAAATTTCTACAATGGAAATTTTTGTGAAAGGATTGGTGTGTTGAAGAATATTATAGAAGAAGCAAATAATAAATATAAATTTAATCAAGAAAATGAATTAGAAAGATCTGTAATTGAATTGCCAGAAGGAACTATTGAACGGGAATATACTCTTATTCATGCTGATACTTTTAGGGAACTTAAGGTATTTGAAATTTTAAAGGAAATAAAAACAGAATTTGAAAAGTTAAATTCCATCTTGGATTCCAGTGCTAATGCACTTTTGATAAAGCAAAGCAATTTACCAAATATTACAGATGATGAAGCACTTCTTGGAAATGTATTAAGTTTGAAATGCTAGCTTTCAAGATCTCTCCCAAAAGAATCACCACAAATAACTTTTGAAAATATAACCAATATTGGTGGTCAAACAACAAACTATATTTTAAAGGATATTTGCTTAGCCGCTATAAAAACCATTAAATATTTAAAGATACCTACATACAAGAATGAAATTAATAATGAAATCAAAAGAAATAAAAGTACTAACAATTTTGATATTTCCTTAAAATTTGAAAATATTAAAAGTGTATATGAGGAAAAATCATTTGGGTTGACTGCGGGTGTATTAATAGCATGTGATTATTTTTCTTTTACAAATAGAATTATTCGTAATAAGATAAATAACTCTGCTGCTTTTACAGGTATTGTAGATAGTGAAGGTAATATCAAACCTGTAAGTTCTGATTCAATTAGTGCAAAAATTACAGCAGCATTTTTCTCATGGGTAAAGTATTGTGTTATTCCAAAAGGGAATTATTATGAGGCAATAGATATAGTTAATAAATCTAAAGACGCAATACCTAAATAAAAATCTTGAACTTTTATCTATTAGTAATATAGTGGAAGTATTCAATTATCCCGAAATAATTAAAAAAGGAAAGAATTAGCAACAAACATTTCGCAAGAAATTTTATAAGCAGGCATAAATTATCATTCTTAGCATTTCTTGCTATATTTGTTTACTGAGTGAGTTTTTTTCTTGCTAATAAGTTTTTTCCACACGAAATAAAACCCATCCCCCAATTAGATATTACAAATAATTATTTAATTTATGCTCCTGATAGAGACACTTCACGGATTTTTGTAAATAGAGATTTTTGGGAATGAAATACAATTAACTTTGGAGATGTTGCGATTGGAGATTATTAGAATCCAAGATTGCGCTTCATAAATAATTCTAGAGAAGCAAAAGCTTTCTCTTTTGAAATAAAGGGAAAAGATAAAGAAGAATTTGAGATTACATGGTTATTAAGTAATTCACATCCTGATTTTCCTCTTAAGATTAATCCTGATGTTCCTTTGGAGATATTTGTAAAATTTGTACCATTTAAAGAAGTGGGTAAAAAGGAACATATCTAGAAGCTACATCAAAGAAGACAGGGAAATCTAAAATTATCTATTTGAAGGGTAATGCAAAAAAGTTTAACAACGGGTATTCTCTTGCATTATTGAAACCTGATGATGACCTTGTTTTTGAACCTATTGCTAATTTGCTAAATGATAATTTTACAATTTCATTTTGGATGAATCCTTTTAATACTCTAAAACTTGAGGAACACGATGTGCCTTACCTTTTTCAAAGTGATAATAACCCGCTTTCGAGTAATAAACTTCGTTGTTAAATTTCTGAAGATACCTTATTCAAATTAGTAATATATCCAAGTAAATCAAGAGAAATTCCTGAAATAACAGTTTCATCAAGAGAAAAGGTAAAAATCAAACAATGGAATTTTGTTGGCATTACTTGTAAGGACAGTATTATATCTCTGATTTTAAACGATAAAATTATTTCTCAAAATATTGGAAATAATTCGTTAAGAAAAATTAATGACTGCATGTATTTCAATAATCATCCATCTCTAATTGAAAAAAAAGAATATAGTATCTTATATTATCAAAGATATATTGATATGTATTTGTATTTATAAAGAAAGCATTAACCCAAAGAAACTAATTAGAAATAGGTATGAAGTACATTCACCAAGAGATAACAGACTAATTTTATGTTGGGATTTTAACGAGGGCAATACCAACCAAGTATTTGACAAAACCCCTAATGATTATTGGCCTAAGTATCACGGTGGGGTTAATAGAGTCTTGGATAAACCCCCATTGCTATGGCAAACATCAAAACAAAGAGGGTATTTTAAAAACAAATACTGTATTCAAAAGAATTAATAATGGAATTGCGAGATTAAATAATAGTCTTTTTAATAAAAAATCATCATTTACAATACAATGTGATTTTAAGATTGATTCTTTCAATTATTTTAATACAAATCCTTCTGGAAAACAGATAACACCATTCTTTATTAGTAGATGTTGATTGGATTTTAAAGTGGAGTTTAAGGATAACAATTTTTATTTACAATTTATGGATGATTATAGAAAGTTCTTTCATTTTATCCCTTATGATTCATAAATTCAAGTGGAACCGTATTACTTTAGTTTATAATTTGGAAAATTGTCTCACTTATGTTTACCTAAATGGTGAGCTAATTATTAAACCTGAACAACTTCCAAATGATATTGATATAACAGAAAAGTATATGGGTATATCATTTGGTTATAAACAATATTACTCTGACCCACGATTTTTTGGAGCCGATACTTATATAGATAATATCGAGATATATAACCGTATCATTTTGCCCGAAGAAGTATACAGTGAAAATTCTTATGGATTAATTGTATATTGGACATTTGAAAACCATGATAATAATATTACTCTTGACGAAGTGAATAGAACTCCATTAATTTTATTTGAACCCTTTGAATTAATTTGTGAAGAAACGGGCTTACGTAATCAATAGTTAAAATCACTTTATT
>JAOADD010000013.1 GCA_026417495.1 Ignavibacteria bacterium | reverse complement strand
AGAAAAAAATATTTTATGTCACTTATTCCTTGTTAGTGCTGCAAAATGGAATATTCTGATAGTTGGACTTTGTATATTTGTAATTGTTGTGGATATAGAATTTGTACCTTTTGTCTTTCAAAACATTCAGGAAAATACAGTAATGGTGGGTATAAATGTAGTCAATGTGCGTTTGGAACACTTGAGGGACCCAAAGAATACAAAAAAGAGACAAAATAGGCAGAGCTAATATATTAATTCTGGATTGATAAAAAACACTGTTAAATTTAGAACTTTAACAGATTTAGAAGTGTTTTATTTAAATAAAAATTAAATACTAAAAATCAATAAGGAGTATAAAATGTCAGACCACAATAAAGCAAAATGCCCCGTAACAGGTGCAGGAGGGCAAAAAATTATGCATGGACCAACCAATCGTGATTGGTGGCCTAATCAATTAAAATTAAACTTGTTAAGGCAGCACTCTGAAAAATCAAATCCAATGGAAAAAAATTTTGACTATAAAAAGGAATTCAACAGTCTTGATTATTGGGCATTAAAAGAGGATTTAAAGAAACTTATGACAGACTCACAAGAGTGGTGGCCTGCAGATTTTGGACATTATGGACCACTTTTTATCAGAATGGCATGGCACAGTGCAGGTACTTATAGAATTGGTGATGGTCGTGGTGGAGGAGGTACGGGACAACAAAGGTTTGCTCCATTAAATAGCTGGCCTGATAATGTAAATCTCGATAAAGCTCGCCGATTGCTCTGGCCTATTAAACAAAAATATGGAAAGAAAATTTCTTGGGCAGACTTAATGATTTTAGCAGGCAATGTCGCTCTGGAATCAATGGGATTTAAAACTCTTGGGTTTGCTGGTGGAAGAGAAGATGTATGGGAACCAGAAGAGGTTTATTGGGGTTCAGAATCAGAATGGCTTGGTGATAAAAGATATTCAGGTGACAGAGAATTAGAAAACCCACTAGCAGCTGTGCAAATGGGCTTGATTTATGTAAATCCAGAAGGACCAAATGGTAACCCTGATCCTGTAGCGGCAGCTAAAGATATAAGAGAAACTTTTGCAAGGATGGCAATGAATGATGAAGAAACAGTTGCTCTAATAGCAGGTGGGCATACGTTTGGTAAATGTCACGGTGCAGCAGATGTTTCTAATCTTGGACCCGAACCAGAAGCAGCTGACTTAGAAGAACAAGGACTGGGATGGAAAAATAAATATAAATCAGGAAAAGGTGCAGATACAATTACAAGTGGATTGGAATTAACTTGGACTCAAAAACCAACTGAATGGACTAATCTATATTTTAAAAATCTTTTCAGTTATGAATGGGAATTAACTAAAAGCCCCGCTGGTGCTTATCAGTGGGTAGCAAAAGATGCACCAGCAGATATTCCCGATGCTCATAATCCAAATGTTAAGCATAAGCCAATGATGTTAACTACAGATTTATCCTTGAGGTTTGATCCAGAATATGAAAAAATAGCAAGAAGATTTTATGAAAACCCTGATGAATTTGCCAAAGCCTTTGCTAAAGCGTGGTTTAAACTTACACATCGTGATATGGGACCTCGGTCAAGATATTTAGGGCCAGAAGTACCAAAAGAAGTGTTTATCTGGCAAGACCCAATTCCAGAAGTTAATCATGAGTTAGTAAATGAAAATGACATTGAAGCTTTGAAAGAAAAAATTCTTAAATCAAATCTAAAAGTATCTGAACTTGTTTCGGTCGCATGGGCATCTGCATCAACCTATCGAAATTCTGATAAAAGAGGTGGAGCAAATGGAGCGAGGATTCGCTTATCTCCTCAAAAAGATTGGGAAGTAAATAACCCTGTCGTACTTAAAAAAGTTTTAGGCATCTTAGAAAAAATAAAAGAAGAGTTTGATAACTCTCAAAAGAATGGTAAAAAAATATCTTTAGCAGATTTAATTGTACTTGCAGGAAGTGCAGCCGTTGAAAAAGCAGCTAAAGATGCAGGTTATGATGTAAAAGTTCCATTTACTCCAGGTAGAATGGATGCATCTCAAGAAGATACTGATGTAAATAGTTTTGCTGTTTTAGAACCGTTAGCAGACGGTTTCAGAAACTATGCTAAAAAGAATGTAGCAATATGTGCAGAGCATTTACTTGTTGATAAGGCTCAATTATTAACATTAACACCACCAGAAATGACGGTATTGATTGGTGGTATGCGTGTTTTAAACACAAATTGGGATGGCTCAAAACATGGTGTGTTTACAAATCGTCCCGAAATGTTAACGAATGAATTTTTCGTAAATTTACTTGATTTAAATACTGAATGGAAAGCAATTGATGAGAGCAAGACACTATTTGAAGGACGCGATAGAAAAACAGGTAATTTAAAATGGACAGCAACAAGAGTTGATTTAGTATTTGGGGCAAATTCAGAATTAAGAGCTCTCGCAGAAGTATATGGAAGTTCCGACGGTGAAGAAATGTTTGTAAAAGATTTCATCGCGGCATGGAATAAAGTAATGAATTTAGATAGATTCGATTTAAAATAATTTAAAAAAATATAAGAACATCAAGAAACCCTTTCAAAGTCTATTTGAAAGGGTTTCTTGTTTTAAAAAATGAGATAAAAAAATACAAAATTCTCTTTTGGTGTGTAATTTAAATTATTCATTAATTATAATAGTGATTAAATTTTTTTACTTTTTAACAATTATTCTCTAAACCATAAGGAAAGTTTAATTTTAAGAAAGACGAAATATCACTTTAACTACTAATTCCTTACAATATATCAGCAACAAATAGACAAATATTACGGAATATGGTATCCATAATACTTTCTTCAACATTTATCTCATTAAAGAAAAAAATTTAAAATTATTATATTCTAAAAAAAATAATTTAACTAACAACTTGGAATTCAGAAAAAGTTTTTTGAAGTATTAATAATTATATGAATACTCCCTTAATAATATTTTGGTATTCGGACTAATAATTAAATATATTAATTATGAATTCATTGTATTAATAACTATGAAAGAACCTTAATATTCTATTACTAAAATGGGAGTTATAGTGAATAAATCATTTGGAATTGCAAATACAATAATATATTTCCTTTTGCTAATATCGGGATTAATATAGCTAATAATTAATAAAAAATGGAGTGTTATTTATATTTCTACATTAGGAATTATAACTTAATTGCCAATTGTTAATTTGTTTTTTTTATTTTCAAAAGGGTTAACTAAATTACAGAACTACTCTTTTTATCCAATTATGATTTCTTTAATTTTCATCTATGGGATATATCTATAAAAAAATTATTATTATTTAAATAACAAAGAAAAATTAAAATCAGAAGTCAATTTTTAAGTATATTAGTTAGATCCAATGTTAAATGAAGTGAATAATTTTTTTACAGAATAGTTATAAACTATTTTTCTAAATATTTTCTCAGTTTTTCTTCTTGCTCTGCCTTAGTATATAAGGAACGATTATACATACCTTTTAGTTCACGTTGGCGTAGTGCTTCGTATAAACAAACAGCAACGGAGACCGAAACATTCAACGATTGAATCAGACCTTTCATTGGTATGTGGAAAGATTTGTCTGAAAATAAAACTGCTTCTTCAGATAATCCACGATTCTCATTACCAAAGACAAGTGCAATTCGTTTAGTCAGATCCAGGTCATATAATGAAGAATTCTGAAAAGTTTCAGAAATATATGATGAATAAATTTTAAACTTTTCTTTACGCAGATGCTGATAACATTCAGAAATGGATTTGAATTTAATTAGTTCTACCCATTTCTTTGCACTTGCAGATGAAACAGAACTAATTTTAGGAAATTCTTCTATGTAATATACTAGATAAACGCGGTCTATACCAACAGCTTCAGCTGTTCTAAGTATTGCGCTAACATTGTGGGGGTCATGAATATTTTCAAGAACAATTGTTAAATACTTTTGTCTTTGTTTAATAACTTTTTTAAATTTATTTAACCTTTTTTCTGTCATATTTGTTTATAATATTGTATCAAGCATCTTATATGAATAATATATTGTATAAAAGTTTAATTTTAAATAATAAATGAAAAATTGTTTAATTGCAATATTGCTATTGATTACTCTATTTTTAATGAATGGAAGATTGTTCTCTCAAACCTCGAATACACAAGAACCAAGAAATAATTGGACTATAGGTGTTAATGTATCTGAAAAAGGATTTGGATTAAATGCAGGAATTTTTAAGCAGATAAACTTTGATTATGATTTTACTGCAAACCTTTCTATAAGTGGGGTTTCAGATAACCGAGAATTTGAAGTTTATGATATATATGGTAACCCTATAGTACTTGATAAAGAAAATAGAATTTTTCTAATCGCTGGAAATATTGGAGCACAAAGGTATTTGTTTAAAGATGAGATAGAGGGAGGGTTTATTCCTCTTATTATTGGAGGAATAACTCCAGCACTCGTTGTAACAACTCCATATGAAAAAGGATATTTTGAAGCATTTAAGTATGCACACGCATCCTATGCAATGGGAGGATATTTAGGAGTTGGAATGGAATATATACAGTCAAGTAATATTTCACTTGCATTTAATGCAAGATATCTATATTTACCCGTAATAGGAAAAGATGTCAATAGTTTAAAAGGGAAACCAATTAATAATCTTGGGGGGTTCCAATTGACATTTAGCTTAAATTTCTTGAAGTAAAAAATAATCTAATTTAAATATCTTATTTACCTACATAAAAACTAAAAAGGGCTGAATGATTTTCATCATTCAACCCTTTATTTGAAAGGAGGAGATAAAACTCCAGAGTGCAGGGTTATTTTACTACTGTCATTATCTTGGTCTCGGTAAAACTTCCTGCTACTATCTTATAATAATATATTCCACTGGCAAGATTACTCCTGAATTCTACTGTGTGTACT
>JAOADD010000012.1 GCA_026417495.1 Ignavibacteria bacterium | reverse complement strand
CCATAGTGGAATTGAGACAGACAGATGAAGAGTGGAATGAGTACTGGCTGCAAGAGCAGTTTGAATTGAACCATAGTGGAATTGAGACTTCTCAGAGATATAATTATTTAATCCCCTTGGAATTTCCTTGTTTGAATTGAACCATCGTGGAATTGAAAAAAATGTTTTTTAATGGTTTATTAAATAGTTTTTTATTAATTTGAATTATATGAGGGTGGATTTAAGGTTAGGTAAGAAGCTATAGTAATATTAATTTTAATAGTGGGACTTCATACATTAACTAATATAAAATATAAACTATTTTTGATATAAATCTTTTAATAAAGGAGGTATAAAATGAAAACATGTAAAATTAAAACATGGGTATTGGTTTTATTTATTTTTCTTGCACTTATTTTTTGTGGTAGCTCTTTTGCACAAGAGGAAATGCCAGAGGTTAAATTTGACGGAGATAATGTAATAATTAAGAAAGATGTTTGGGTTAAGTTAGGTGATTGCTATGTGTATCTATATGATAAATGTAAAATGCTTGAAGAAACGGTAGCAAATTTAGAAAAAACTATAAAAGATTTAAAAATAAGGATAAAAGAACTCGAGGCAGAAAATAACAATTTGAAAGATGAAATCAGAAAAGCAGATCAAAAAATTTATTGATTGCGATGAAGCATTAACCGAAAAGGTGTTATTCAAATTTATTCTGAATTATATTATCTTTGACTAAACTATGAATTGTTTAAGAAATGATGGTGTTGTGTTTTAGAAACGAAAGTTATGAATAAGTTATAAGAACACAGATAAAAGAAGAATATAAAAGGAATAATTTTGAAAATCATTTTGAAAGAGTTAGATAAATATATTTTATAGGATTAAGAATTAGAAACTATATTTGAATTGAACGGGAAATAATATTGTAATTATAAAATTCAAACCCAATAAGAAATTTATATTTTTAATTTTCCTGTTGTTCTTAAGTAGGGGAGATAAAAAAAGTTATTAATTTACTTAAATACTCAACAATTTTTGCATTTGTACTTGTATAACCAAAAATATTCAATAATTTAGAATCTTATGTTTTATGAGTGATTTTATGGTATTTTCTTTTGACTAAAGTATTTGATGAATTTTTATAAAATTATAATTTAGTATAAAAATAAGTATGAAGAATGTGATTAAAATATTAGTTTCTTTTGTTGGTACAAATGATGCTGGAAAATTAAATGGTAAAAATGATGGAGCAATTTTAACTGTATTAAAGAATATGAAATTTGACAGAGTGCATTTGCTATGGACTTCTTCCTATAAAAATGGAATAAATTATGATAAAATATCTCAATATCTTATTAATGAAATAAAGAAAAGGAAATATTGTAAAGATGTAACAAGAGAATATTTAAATATTGAAGATGTAGTTGACCATAACGAAATTTACCCAAAACTTTTGGATTGTTTAAAACGAAATTTCAACAATAAAAAATTTAAAGTAACGGCAGCTATTGCATCAGGGACGCCATCAATGCAAGCATGTTGGATAATAATGGCAGAATCAGGTGATTTCCCAATGGAGCTGATCAGAAGTAACGAACCGGAATTAAATAAAGAACCAATAACTAAAGTAAAATTAGGTACAGCATTACCGAAAATAATTAGACTTGAGAATGAAAATAAAAGGTTAAAGAAATCTCTATACCCTTCTGATAAAGTAAAAATTAACATAATTGAATGTGAGCTGAAAATAGGTGAAAAAGTAATACCTTTACCTCCTATGCAATTTTGTTATTACAGGTATTTCATTACTCGAGTTATTAATGATGAAGGGCCATTAAAAATAAAAGGATTTAATCTGCCGAGGGAATTTTCACAGAGAATATTGGAATTCTTTACAGAATGTTATCCTGAGTACGATTATAATGTTTCTGCTTTAAAAGCAAAGTTATCAAAGTTTGAAACAATTTCACTTAATACATTTAGAAGTAACATTTCAAGAATGAATTCTAACTTGAGAAAATATTTAGTAGATAATTATGGACCATATTTGATTAGTTATGGTGGGCATAAATTTCAAAAGGAATATTCTATTAATATTCCTAAAGATTGTATAACCATAATTGAAAAATGAAACTTGAATAAATATATTTTTAAATAAATATTAGGAAGAAATATGAAGAAATTAATCTTAATAATCATTTTACTCTCTTCCCTTAGTTTATATTCTCAAATATATTTTAATACATCTCCATTCTGGATTTCTACAGATGTTTCTAATTATTCTACGGGATGCGGGTGGGCAGATATTAATAAAGATGGCTGGTATGACCTTGTAGTTGCTAATGGGAATGATATGGCACGGCAAAAGGTTGTTGTTTATATTAGTAATAATGGAACGCTACCAACCACACCTACCTGGACATCAAACGATATTGATTATCATGGGCATTTAAGTATTGGAGATGTTAATAATGATGGATATCCTGATGTTGCTGTCTCTGTATATATTGGTCCAGGTGGCTTTGGGCAAAGGGGGAAAGTGAAAATATATATGAATAATAATGGGGTTTTAACTTCAAATCCAGCTTGGGTTTCTGCTGATACTCTCTATACTTTTAGTTGTGCTTTTGGTGATGCAGATAATGATGGTGATTTAGACCTTGCCGTTGCTTGTGGTGAATCATATTATCAGAAGTCTGAGCAAATGAGAATTTATTATAATAATAATGGCACTTTTGCAAACTTACCTGGTTGGAAATCAGCATTAAGCTTTTATGCAATGGATGTTACCTGGGCTGATATTAATAAAGATGGAAAACTAGATTTAATTTTTTGTTGTGAACGAGGTCCCAATAGAATGTTTTTGAACTATGGAGATTCAATTGCTACTGTTCATTCCTGGGTTTCAACTGATGCAAGTCAGTATGCGAATTCACTTTTTGTTGATGATGTTAATGCTGATGGGTGGCTTGATTTAGCAGTTTCGGATAATAATCAACTTGGTGGTAGTGGTAAATTTAAAATATACTTAAATAATTCAGGTTCACTTGCTACTACTCCTTTTTGGACATCTGCATTCTCGGGATACGGTTCAGGAATAAATCTTGCAAGAGTTACTGCAAGTAGCTATCCACATCTAATTTGCGGAGGTTGGTGGACTGCTTGCTGGATTTACGAAAATACTAATGGGACTTTTCAATCAACACCACAATGGACTTCATCTACCAGTAGTGTGGTTGAAGCAATTGTATGTGCTGATTTTGATAATGATGGAATTGCAAGTAGACTTGACCAATTCACTAGTAATGGAACTAAAAAATTATATTATCTGTCACGCTATCCCGTACATAAATTACAGAAAATTATGTATGGGTCAGATTCTATTTCGCCATCTCAATATTGCTATGATTTAGAAAATGGATGGGTTGTTTTAAAAAATCCCCCTGCATCTGGTACTATAATAAAAATTTATTACTATGCATCTTATGATTTAGATTTTGCTGTTACAAATTGGGATAATACAAAAGGCAACTATATTTTTAAGAATTCTATTGTTGTTGATGTAAATAAGAATGTCTTGAATTTCCCAACTGAATATAAACTATTTCAAAACTATCCAAATCCATTTAATCCTGTTACAAAGATTAAATACAGTATACCAAAAGAGACAAATGTTTGTTTAATCCTCTATGACCAAACAGGGAAGGAAGTAATTACTCTTGTTAATACAGTTCAGTCTGCAGGTGAGTATGTTGTTACATTGAATTTGAATTCATTAGGATTAAATTTATCAAGTGGTATTTATTATTATTCGCTTCTCACGGATGAGTTTAAAGATACAAAGAAGCTGGTAATTACAAAATAGTTATTTTCAAATTATTAATATGAAATTATATGCCTCTTAATGAAAGTGTAGTGGTAGGAATTGATATTGGAGGTACCTTTACTAAATATGGATTTGTTGATAAGGACGGAAATGTATTGAATAAAAATTCAATAAGGACAAATGAGTTTAATGAATTTGATTCATTTATTAAAACATTATATAAAAAAATTCAAAGTGAAAAACCTGATAAACTTGAAATAATAGGATACGGAATCGGTGCACCAAATGCGAACTATTACACAGGATATATAGAAGAAGCACCAAATCTGAAATGGAAAGGTAGAATAAATATTGTAGATAATTTTCGTGAACTATGTGGAAAACCCGTTTTTGTTACGAATGATGCGAATGCAGGAGCAATAGGAGAAAAGGAATTTGGCGGAGCGAAAGAGTTGAATAATTTTATTTTTATTACTCTCGGAACAGGGCTGGGGAGTGGATTTTATTGTGATGGTAAATTACTATATGGTAATACGGGACACGCTGGAGAACTTGGGCATACAATAATTTTCAAAAATGGTAGGCAATGTAATTGTGGTCGCAAAGGATGTCTTGAAACTTATGTATCTTCAACAGGGATAACAAGAACTGTAATTGAATTAATTAAGAGTGGGAAAAGAAGTGTACTAGAAAATTTTAATGAGTCAGAATTGGATTCGAAAAAAGTTTTTGATGCGGCTTTAATTAATGATGAGGTTGCTTTAGAAGCATTTGATTTTACTGCTGATGTGCTTGCATTAGCACTTGCAAATGTATCTGCGGTGGTTAGTCCTCAAGCTATTTTCCTTTATGGTGGTCTTTCTAATGCAGGTGATTTAATTTTTAAACCTGTAAGAAAATATTTTGATGAATATTTATTAAATGTATTTAAAAATTCAGTAATCATACTTCCTTCTAAATTGCCACAAGATATTGCTGCTATACTTGGAGCTGCAGCTTTGTGTTTCAATGAATTAAAAAAATTAAATAATAAAATATGAAAAAATTTATCGTAATAATAATTCTAATTTCTGCAATAGTAGGTTTTGCGGTATTTCTGAATTCTAATGGTAAAGAGATAATATATTCTGAAAATACCGCGAAAGAAAAAATAAAACTTCCTGAACCCAACACTACTGGTGGCATGCCATTAATGGATGCTTTAAAAAATCGTAAGTCTTCAAGGAAGTTTAGTAACAAAGAATTATCTGAACAAATGCTATCAGATTTACTTTGGGCTGCATTTGGAATTAATAGACCTGAGACAGGAATGAGAACAGCACCTACTGCAAATAATACTCAAGCAATGGATATTTATGTTATTATGAAAAATGGAAGTTATATTTATAATGCAAAAGAAAATAGTCTTGATTTGATATCAGAAGAAGATTTAAGAGAATATGCAGGTACGCAAGATTTTGTTAAAGTTGCTCCTGTAAATTTAATTTATGTTTCTGATTATTCCCGATTCAAAGAAGGCTCGAATAAAGAATTATATTCAGGAGCACACGCAGGATTTATTGGGCAGAATGTTTATTTATTTTGCACTTCTGCTGGTTTGAATACTGTGATAAGAGCCTGGCTTGATAAAGAAGAACTTAAGAAAAAATTGAAATTAAAGGAAGAGCAACATATTGTTTTAGGACAGACTGTCGGTTTTCCGGAGTAATGGCTTTAATACTTAAATTCTCTTTCTTCTTCCAACGCTTTTTTTAAAATATTTAGATAGTAGCTGAAAGGTATGTATATAGCACCAAAACTCAGAAATAAAGAAGTTATCATCTGAATATCTAAAAGTAAATAATTATTTGCAGTCAATATTTGGTATAATTTTATAAAAGCAACTTTTGATGCATTAGGATAAATGTGAAACATAGATTCCCCGAAAAAAGCACCTCGGTATGCTACTCCATAAAGTCCACCCACGAGTTTATTATCTTTATAAGTTTCTATGCTATGAGCATAACCTTTCTTATGGAGTTCAGTGTATAGTTCAATGATTTTTTTATTTATCCAGGTTGTTTGCCTTGCAGCACAACCTTTAATTACTTGTTCGAAATTTGTGTCTATTTTAACTTCAAAAATATTTTTTTTTAAAACTTGTTTTAGTGAACGTGAAATTTTTATTCCTTTGAAATCTGATTCTAATTTAATGATTCCTCGTGGGTCGGAGTAAAACCATTCAATAATATCATCACCTAAGTAATTACTTCCCATAGGAAATATTCCAAGAGAATATGCTTCTAATATAGTTTTGTAAGTATTTGGTTCTTTAAAGTTTACTTTGTAATACATTAAGTGATTTATTTAGACCCATTGAATAAGTCTATAAGAAGCTCAGCAGCTTCTGTTGGTAATAATTGCCCTTTCATTATTTTTGATTTAATTTTAGGTAAACCGTAAACTACAACATCACTTGAATAGAATTCATCTTTTAGATATTCTTCAATTAAATCTATAGTCCAATCAATCATTTGCTTTCTTCTTCTTTCTTCGAATTCACCAGTTTTTTTGGTATGACTAATAAACTCTTCAATACATGCCCAAAGTTGTTCAATACCTTCTCCTGTTAGAGCAGAGCATACATCAACTTTTGTTTTCCAATCTTTTGTTGGAGAAGGAATATATTTAATCACAGTTGAAAATTCTGCTTTTGTTAATAATGATTTTTCAACATTATCACCATCGCACTTATTAATGTATATAGCATCTGCAAGTTCAATCACCCCTTTTTTAATTGCTTGCAGTTCATCTCCTGCACCAGCAATTAATAAAAGCAAAAAGAAATCTACCATAGTTCTAACTGTGGTTTCATTTTGTCCTACCCCAACAGTTTCTATGATTATTACATTATATCCCGCTGCTTCACAAACTAAAACCGTTTCTCGAGTTTTTCTTGCAACACCTCCAAGTGTTCCACCTGAAGGAGATGGTCTTATGAAACAATTTTTTTCTCTTGCTAATTTTTTCATTCTTGTTTTATCACCAAGAATACTACCTTTACTTATAGTACTACTTGGATCGATTGTTAGTACAGCTAACTTATATCCCTTTTTAAGAAGGAATAAACCTAGAGTCTCAATAAGTGTACTTTTCCCTGCACCTGGTAACCCTGAAATTCCGATTCTAATTGAATTACCACTGAAAGGTAAAATTCTTTTTAATATTTCTCTAGCTTTTTGATTATAGCTTTTTGAATTACTTTCAATATAAGTTATTGATTTTGCCAAAAGAGTTCTATCATTATTTAGAACACCTTGAACTAAATCTTCTAAATTAAATGATTTCTGTTTGATAAGTCGCGTTTGTATTTCAGTTTGAGAGAGTTTGCTTTCAATTAATTTTGTTGTAAACTCTTTACCTGCATTTTCAGGTACCCAGTCAGGTTTTTTTATTTTTTTTGTCATTAAGAATTTTAGAATAATTTAATGTATATCTATATGAAATTATTTTTATGTAAAATATGTTTTTATTAAAAGATAATTCAAAAAAATGAATTTTTAAACTTATAAAAAATTTATTTGCTTTTTTTTAAAAAAATATTTATATTACGATAAGAAAAACCTCTCTTATGAGAACTTTAAGCTACATCGTCGTAGCCATCCTTCTAACAAGTACCTTTAGTCTTTCACAACAAGCAGGTGACTTCAGAACGAAGGCTAATGGCAACTGGTCCGCATACTCTACAGTATGGGAACAATACGACGGTAGTCAGTGGATACCCGCTACTAAATATCCCGATAGAACAGATGGAAATATATCCGTGAATCACAACGTAACAGTCAATCTAAGTATAAATATTGATCAGACTACCGTAGCAAGCGGTAAGACATTAAGAGTGAATTCCAATGCTACTCTTACTATTTCTGGTACAGGAAATGGATTGATAGTTAATGGATCATTAGATTTATATGGTTATCTCAATCTTTACGCAGATTGCTTAATAAATGGTACTTTAATTATGCATGATGGAACAGTTGGTGCTTATGATGGAGTTGTAAAATATGGTAGTAATGGGACATTGCAATATTCAATTACAAGTCCCATTTTAGCGGGTGATGAATTTCCTGATACATATGGACCAAATAATTTAACAATGGATGCAGAGGCAAATATAACAGTACCATTTAATAGGACGATTCCTGGTACCTTGACTATGGTGAGTGGATATATAATTATGTCTGGTAACAATACACTTACGCTTGGAACAAGCCCTTCGAATTTAGGCACCTTATCTCACGATAGTCCGGATCAGGGTAGAATCGTTGGAAATTTCGCTCGATGGTTTGCTGCATCAACAGTATCGGATGTTAAGTTTCCGATTGGAACAACATCAAGGTATAGAGAAGTTTATATATCATTTACTCAAGCTCCAACATCAGGTGGAACAATTAGAATGCGAGCATATACAACTGATCCAAGTTATTATAATTCTGGACCTATAGATGATAATGGATATACAGTGGATACATATTCACAGGAGGCATGGTGGCAGATGACTGTTGGGAATGGTTTATCTGGTGGAGTTTACAACATAAGCTTAAGAGCTAGTAATATTTCAGGTGTATCATCTACAAATTATCCTTTATTAAGATCTTTAAAAAGAGATAATGGTAGTTCATTATGGTATGTAGAAGGTACACATCAAAATGCCACAGGAAGTGCATCTACCCCTGTAATCAGAAGGCAAGGATTATCAACAGCAACGGCACAGTTCGGGGTTGGTGGTAATTATCAAGATGGAAATACCTTAAATTCTCCATTACCAGTAAAACTTGCTACTTTTCAAGCGTATGTCAACCAGAATAGTGTAATATTAAATTGGGTTACTTCTATAGAAGAGAATAACTATGGTTTTGAAATTTATAGAAGTGATTATGGGAAAGAGAATTGGAGTTATATAGGGTTTGTAAAGGGTAATGGTACAAAAAATACTCAAAGTAATTACAGATTTGAAGATAAGAATTTATCAAAGGGACAATATGAATATGCATTGAAGCAAATCGATTATAACGGGAATTATGAGTATTTTTATCTTAATGATTTTGTTACTATTACACCTCCAAACAAATTCTTCGTATCCCAGAATTATCCAAATCCATTTAACCCTGTGACTAAAATTGATTACGAATTACCAGAAAGACTTTTCGTTTCATTAGTTGTTTATGACATAAGCGGAAGGGAAGTAAAGTCGTTAATAAATGAATATCAAGATGCAGGATATTATACTTTAGAGTTTAATGCTTTTGATCTATCTTCCGGAGTATATTTTTATAGATTTAAAGCTGGTGATTATATTAGAACTATGAGGATGACGCTGATCAAATAAAATCGTCAGAAGGATGGTTTTATATTTTTTAATAAGAAGTAGGAATATTGTTCCTACTTCTTTTTTTTATATCTAATTAGATATCTTATTTAGTATATCCATAATTTTCATTGCTGCATCAGGAATTTTTGTCCCCGGTCCAAAGATGGCAGAAGCACCATGTTTATATAAGAATTCATAATCTTGGGGTGGAATTACACCACCACAGATAATTATAATGTCTTCTCTATTTAGTTTTTTCAATTCTTCTACAAGAGCAGGTAGCAATGTTTTATGCCCACCAGCAAGAGAGCTCATACCAATTATATGAACATCATTTTCAACAGCCTGTTTTGCGGTTTCTTCTGGTGTTTGGAATAGTGGTCCAATATCTACATCAAAGCCCATATCAGCATAAGCAGTTGCAACCACTTTTGCACCTCTATCATGTCCATCTTGACCCATTTTTGCAATTAAGATTCTAGGTCTACGACCTTCCTTTTTTGCGAATTCATCTGTAAGTTTTCTTACAGCTTCTATTTTTTCTTTGTCTTTTGCACTGTATTCAGTGCTGTAGATTCCAGATATTGTTTTTGTCATAGATTGGTACCTTCCCCAAACTTTTTCTAATGCAAATGATATTTCTCCCAGAGTTGCTCTAACTCTGGCAGCTTTCACAGATAATTCAAGTAAATTGCCTTCACCAGTTTTTGCTGAATTTGTTAATTCATCAAGGCATTGTTTTACCATGTTTTCATCTCTACTTTCTTTCACTCTTTTTAATCTTTCTATTTGATTTTCTCTAACAGCTGTATTATCTATTTCAAGTATATCTATTGGTTCTTCTTTCTCAGGGATGTATTTATTTACCCCTACGATTGTTTCTACACCAGAATCAATTCTAGCTTGCCTGCGAGCTGCAGCTTCTTCTATTCTTAATTTTGGAATACCAGATTCTATTGCTTTTGTCATTCCTCCTAATGATTCTATTTCTTTAATATGTTCCCAACCTTTATGAATAAGTTTATCAGTAAGATATTCAACTAAATAAGAACCTCCCCACGGGTCAATTACTTTTGTTATAAAAGTTTCTTCTTGTAAATATAATTGTGTATTCCTTGCAATTCTTGCTGAAAAATCTGTTGGTAGTGCAATTGCTTCATCAAGTGAATTTGTATGTAGTGATTGAGTATGGCCTAAAACGGCAGCTAATGCTTCTATGCAAGTCCTTATAATGTTATTATATGGATCTTGTTCAGTTAGACTCCATCCTGAAGTTTGAGAATGAGTTCTAAGAGCCATTGATTTAGGATTTTCTGGATTAAACATTTTAACAATTTTTGCCCATAGCACTCTTGCTGCTCGCAATTTTGCAACTTCCATAAAATAGTTCATACCTTCTGCCCAAAAGAATGATATCCTTGGAGCAAATTCATCTATGTTAAGGCCCGCTTTTATTCCTGTTCTTAAATACTCCAGTCCATTTGCGATTGTATAACCAATTTCTAAATCTGCTGTAGCACCAGCTTCATGCATATGATAACCAGAAATGCTTATGCTGTTGAACCTCGGCATATATCGAGAGGTGAATTTAAATATATCAGCTATTATTCTCATTGAAGGTTCAGGTGGATAAATAAACGTATTCCGAACCATATATTCTTTAAGAATATCATTTTGGATAGTTCCTGTTAGTTGTTCCCACTTTACACCCTGTTCTTCTGCTGCAACAATATAAAAAGCCATGACAGGAAGTACCGCACCATTCATAGTCATAGACACAGACATTTTATCTAATGGAATTCCAGAAAAAAGTATTTTCATATCTTCTACTGTATCCACAGCAACCCCTGCTTTACCAACATCACTGATAACTCTTGGATGATCAGAGTCATATCCTCTGTGTGTAGCTAAGTCGAAAGCGACTGATAACCCCATTTGGCCCGCTGCTAAATTTCTTTTATAAAATGCATTACTTTCTTCAGCTGTTGAAAATCCTGCATATTGTCTTATCGTCCATGGTTTTTGAACGTACATTGTTGCATATGGCCCTCGCAAGTAAGGTGGGATACCTGAATAGAAATTTAAGTGTTGACAGTTTTTGATGTCTTCATAATCATAAACAGGTTTAATCGGAATTTGCTCTAAGGTATTCCAAATAAAGTCTTCAAGGTCTTTTCCAGTTTGCTTTTCGAAATTTAATTTCCATTCCTCAAATGGAATACTTTTTGATTTTAAATCAAGCTTTATTTTAGAAAAATCAGGTCTGTTTTTTTTATTATCCATTTTATTATTTTTTCAAATTATCTTTTTCAAAATTCTATTCAAAGTATCAAAAGCATTAACTCCCAAATATATGAATTCATCTACACCTAATTTTTTATATTCTTCAACTTTGTTTTCAGGGTAACCAGCAAGTACTAAAAGCGTTTTTATATTATTCTTTTTTATTTCTTCAATGATAGAAGGTACATATTTTTCATATAATTCATCAGTTGAACAAATTACAGTAATATCAGAATTACTTTTTTGCACATCTATTACTGCTTCTTCTGCAAGATCATACCCTTTATTTGATAAAATATCGAAACCTGCGATTTCAAAAAACTCTCGGGAAAAATCTGCTCTTGCTTTATAATCTTTCGTACTTCCCATTGTTGCAAGAAATACTTTTGGAACGGTTCCTTTTTTAATTTTTATTTCTTCAGTAACTTCTCTAAGGACTTCGAAAATTTCAGCTATTCTATGTTGTTTTATACATCTTATTTTTACTGGAGTTGTGGGTTTGAAACTGATATTTTCGTAAATTTGCTCAATTGTGAAATTTGTATATAAATCAATGTTGTTAAAAACATTTTCAATGTCTAAAATATTTCCAACTTCATTATAGTTATTTATATTTTGTATTTTTTTTAGTGCCTCAAATCGATTTTTATAAATTTCGTCTAAATTTTGATTATGTGGTTTAAGTTTTTTTTCTTTTGCATTCGCATATCTATTTACCCCTACAAGCGTGTATTTTCTTTTGACGAAATCATTTACTTTTAATTGATGTACTTTATCAATTTCATTATGTATATATTCATTTTTTAAAAGGTTTAAAATTCCACCTTTTGATATAATTTCTTTTATTATATTGAATGTCTGTTCTGCAATTTGCTTTGTTAAATATTCAACATAATACGAACCACCTGCAGGGTCAATTAATTTATAAAGATTAGATTCAGAATTTAAAATTATTTGTATATTTCTTGCTATTCTTTCAGAGAATTCATCAGGAAGTCTTTGATATTCATCAAATGGTGAAATTTGAATACTATCAGCACCACCTAAAATAGCAGAAAATGCTTCGGTAGTTGCTCTCAGAATGTTTACATAAGGGTCTAATACTGATTTATTATAAGAAGAAGTAACAGAAACAATATAAGCTTTTCTATTAGATTCTTTACAACCATAGGATTCTAAAATTTTACTCCATAAAATTCTTGCAGCTCTTAATTTTGCAATTTCCATAAAGTAAAAAGAACCTACCCCAAATGTAAAAGTAATTTTATTAGCGATAGTTTCTATATCAATATTTCTATCGAGGAGATAATTGATATACTCTATTGCGGTAGCAAAACTATATGCTAATTCTTGAATAATATTTGCTCCTGCATTATGATATATGAGGCCAGAAATATTTATTGTTTTAAAATTAACCGAATTTTTTGATACCCATTTTGTTATTGCAGCTAGACAGTCGAATGTATTTTCTAAAGTGTCTGGCAATTGTCCATAAAGGATTAAATACTCATAAGGGTCTATGTAAATAGCTCCTGATATTTTTCCATAATCTATTTTATTTTTTTTCAAATATGCAAGAAAAATAGTAAATATAGGTACTCCATTGAATCCAGCTTTTATGAAAATGGGATATTTATATAAGTCAACATTTTTTAAGGAAGATTCAAAATCTTTAACATGAAATATAGATAAACCATTTTGGTAATGTTCTTTCGTATAATGTGAGGGTGGATTTAAATTATTCAGAGTGTACCAATCGGGATAAATATATATGCAATTTTGTCCGTTTTGAAGATTGTGTATAAGCGTTTTGTTAAAATCTTCTGGTAATGTATATGGAATAAATTGATGAATGTTCCAACTTCTGATTGTATACCCACTTATTTGGGAACCTCTAACAAAATCAGGAAATCCAGGTTTAGAATTTAGAAATTCTAAGTTTTTTATATCGTCTCTGTCATATAGAGGTTTGAGATTAATTCCCTCATAAGTTTTTGTTATGAGTTTCTTTTCGAAAGGTATACCTTTGAGCTCTTGTTCTACAAATTTTTTCCATTTTTCATAATTAAGCTCTTCGAAATCATTTAATAGGTCAGGTTTTTCAGATAACATAATCTTAATAAATTTTTATTAATATCGTTATTTTAATATCAATATTAAATGAATAAGCTAATTGAAATTCAGAATTTATTAACCCTGATGTTTAAGAGAGGGATGTTATGTTTCTGTTATGTTAATATGAAATTTATAGATTTGTTAGAAAGATAGATAAAATTTGGAAATAAGAGCAATATTGCCAATATTTGGTACTCTATTTATTAACAATGGACTGGAAAGATTTTTTTCTGGGTAAAAACTTGTATATCTAACTTCTAATTCTCCTGATAAATATTGAAAAGCTGAAAAAGTTATTCCCGCAGCAACTTTAAATCCAGTGCACCATTTTGAGTCTTTGTATGATTTTATTAAATATGTGTAACTATAATTATAATAATTATAATTGTAATCATAATATTCTCTAACTCTGTTCATAGATTCTTTTATATGTAACCATCCAAAGCCACCCGAAATAAATAGTCCAGATCTTCTACCCCCTGGATATACCTTTAAACTTATTGTATATGGATTTGCAAATAGAAACGAGTCATCATATTTATCTATGTAATTCCAATTTCCACTAGTGCCTGTCTCATATTGTCTATCAGGCCAACCAAAAAAGTGCCATATAAAAGAAGTTTCAAATTCTATAGATAAATATTCGTTTAAGTTCATACCAGCGTTTATATCAAAGCCAATTGGACTTATTAAATCAGAATTATCATCATAATACCTGTGATTTTGATAATAATAATCGTCGTAATAATCGTATTTGCTAAAAAATCTTAATGAATAAGTTTTACCAAAATCACCACCTATGTATGATTGTATTCCTGTACCAAGTCCAATATAAAAGGAAGGGTAATTTATAAGTTGGGAATATGTTTTATTTGTAAGGTAATTTGAAGCAAAAAATGTTAAAATTAGTATGTATTTTGCATATTTCATATTATATTTAACTTTAAAAAGAAAATTGTAGTTCCTATAAAAAAGGCAATCAAATTAGAATCTTAAATAAAATACCAATTACACCGAAGGCAATAATAATAAAAATCGGTTTTATTTTAGATAAATTTAAAATCAGAAAAGAAGCTAAAAGAAATCCAATTGTGTAATAATCTTGGATTGAATCCAGAGCAATGAAGTAAGCAGTAGAAATTATTGCACCTAAAGCACCAGCATTTGCACCTTTAATTAAAGCACGTATGTAAAAATTATTTTTTATCTTATATACGTAATTAGTTAACAGAATAACAAAGATTGTTGTTGGTAAAAATATACTAATTGTTGCAACTACAGCACCTACAAATCCAGAAGTAAGGTAACCTATGAAAGTAGATGTTATCACAACAGGACCAGGTGTGATTTGACCAAATACTAAACCGTCAAGAAATTCATTTGGTGTGAGCCAATGTAAATTTTCTACAACTTCCTGCCTTAAGACTCCTACAATAACAAAGCCGCTACCATAAGTTAATGCACCTATTTTAAAAAATAATATTGCAAGCTTTTCCAAAGTTGCACTAGTTAAATTATTTATTAAAGTGATCAATAATAGCAATATAGGTAAAAAGGAAAGCAATTTATTTTTACTTAACAATGAATAATAAAGTAAAGAAATGAATGCGGAAGCGATAATTATATATATTATCTGGATTTTTAAGAATATTGTGAAAAATATTGAAACAAAAAATAAAAAGTATAGAAATATATCCTTTTTCAATAATGAAATCATTAGATTAAAACCTGATTGAGTAATAATAGCAGTAATAACAGGAGCAATTCCATAGATTGCAAACTTAAAGTAACTAACATCTTTATAAACGGAATAGAAATAAGAAAACAAAAGCATTAATAAAAAAGATGGTAGTACCAAGAAAACCCCCGCTAATATAGCCCCTGGAATTTTTGCTAATTTATAACCTACATACATCGCAACCTGATAAGCATAAGCCCCTGGAGCGATTTGAGAATAGCCCATTATATTTTCAAATTCTGTCGAGTCCAACCATTTTCTTTTTTCAACGAGATCTTTTCTTATTGTATCAATGATTGCAAGTGGACCTCCAAAAGTTGTTGCTCCTATAGTGAAAAAATATTTTATTATTTTCTTAAGCAATTCCTAAATTTTCTATTTCTCTTGCGATATTAATATCTTTCTCTGTTATACTTTTGGTTGAATGAGTTGAAAAGGAGATCTCTAGTTCTGAGTATTTCAATAAAATATAATCAGGATGATGATCAAATTGTTGACATAAAGCTCCAATAGCAGTTAATAACGCTAAGGTGTGAGCGAAATTTTTGGTCTTAAAAACTTTTTTTAAATGGTTGTTTTCAATTTTCCAATCTGGTAGGTTTTCCAATTCTTTTGTCAGTTGTTTTAAATCCATATTATGATTTTTAAATTTTTAATTTGGTATATCCAGGTTTACCATTAAAATTGTAAAGTAATTCTATTTTTACAAAATCGAAACCAGTGTCATAAATTTTACTTAATAATTCAATGATTTCAGTATGCTTTATTACATCAGAAACTTCTTTTCTTAAATACCTACATATCCACATATCAGTGTAATTATTACTGTAAAATTCTGTTGGGTAAACAATTTTTCCTTTATTACTTATAAACTCCAGTCTTAAATTTTCAGTCACAATTCTTTTTAACATTTCGCCTAAATCTTTAGGATTTCCTAGTGACCAATTTATATATACATCTACTCCCGTTAATTCTTGGTGTTCTTTTGTGAAAATATTAAGGTCATTTAATTTTTCTTTAGAAATAATAATAAAAGGGGATATATTATTTAAAGAGTCTGGTATATCCAATCTTTTAATAATTTCATCTGCGAATTCCTGAGTGCCAACTAAATGTTTACTTTTTCCTTCTTGATAAATATCTTTTGTGTGAATTCCATCTTTTAAAGTTGTTATTAGTGCATTGAAAATTTTAGATGCAGTTTCTTTTTGCCCTATATAATTTAGCATCATTATAGAAGCTATTATTAAACCTGTTGGGTTTGCCTCATTTTTTCCAGCAATATCGAAAGATTCTTTAAGTGTTGATTTAAATAATAGTATCTTTTTCCCTATACCACACATACCATATAAACCTAATGAATTTTTCCTGTTTATTATCAAATTTAAAGTCAAATGGCTAATATTGTTTATTACAATCACATCTAAAGTTTTCGTGTTATTATTTAAAGTTTCAAGTAGTTTAACATAAGGAATTATTTCGGTTTCTATATTTGTATATTTTTCAGATATTCTGTGGAGAATATCAAAAAATAATCTATTTTCGAATTTTGTATCATCTTTATCAATAAAGAATGAAACTTTCTTTCTATTATTCTCTATTAGAAATTCAAAGGTATTGTATATTTCATTAATTAAATCAGAAATATTAAAGGAGTTTAAAACATTATATACATCTTGAGTTTGTTTATATTCGAATTCATTATAAAGGTAGTTATTATATAAAATAAAAATTATATCTGGAGTCTGATTCTCGGTGTGTAAGAGATTATCAAATGAATAGTAAGGAAAAATGTATTTATAAATTCCTAAATTTTTCTCGATGAGTTTTTCTATGTTGTTTGAATCTTCTCGCTGGTTTGTTAGTGATTTGAAGAAAATATTTGTTCTTGTTATAGAGTCTATAAAATATTCTGAAAAAATCAATTCATCTTCTTCTGAATAAAATTTATTGCTCATATCTACAATTTCAGGTTTAATATTAGCGTTTGCTGAGTGTAAAATTCTTAATACGGCATCCATAATTTCAGGACCTATTCCATATTCATATGCGACGGTAATTGGTATTTGATGATTCATAATGTAAACTTAGTTTTTCACAAATTATTAATTTTTTTTCACTTTTAATATTCACTAATGACAATATTGTTAAAGTGAACTTATAATTTAATATACATTTATTGTTTTCTTAATTTCGAAAATATGATTAATCCAATTTATAGAATACATTGACTTGTTATTATAATATGATTTTGCTAAAATTGTTTTTTTAATAATTTATTGTAAGATATGAAGAAATATATTTCTATATTAATTTTGGGAGTAATCACCTTTTCTTTCTTTTTTATTTCTATGGGGTGTTCTAAGCGAGATAAATCAGTGATTGCTACTATTGGTGATGAGAAAATTTACCTATATGAATTTGAAGAAATGTATCTTAAAAATACTCCAAATCCTGATTCTTTAAAGAACAAGAGTATTGAAGAGAAAAGGGAATTACTGGAAAAGTACATTGATTTTAGATTAAAAGTAAAAGATGCTAAAGCAAGAGGTTACGATACTTTACCTGATATTGTCAATGATATAAATGAGTACAAGAAAAATATTTTTACTTTTCTAATTGAAACTGAAGTAACAATGCCAGGGATTGAAAGGTTATATGATAGAAAAAAGGTAGAATACAAGGTTGCCCATATATTAATAAATTTAAGGGAAACTGGAATTACTCCCGAGGATTCAGTGAGAGCATATACAAAAGCAGATAGTGTTATACAACGTCTTAAGAATGGAGAAGACTTTGAAGTTGTTGCTCTTCAAATGTCTGAGGATCAAACAGTGTCTTCAAATAAAGGACAGCTTGGATATATTTCGGGTGGAATGACTGTAACTGAATTTGAAGATGAAGTTTATAATCTCGGTGTTGGAAATTACTCTAAAAAACCAGTTAGAACAATATTCGGTTTGCATATAATAAAAGTGCTGGATAAAAGGAAAAGTTATGAATCTATAAGACTTTCTCATATTTTCTTTCAAGAAAAAAGGGATAGTGTAGGTATTGCTACCGATTCATTAGAAGTGCTTGCAAAAGCAATGGATGCTCTGAATAGACTCAAAAATGGTGAGGATTTTGCCACAGTAGCGAAAGAAACATCTATGGATTTAATGTCTGCAAGTAAAGGTGGTGATATTGGTTATATCCAAAGGAGAGTATTACCACCTGCCATTGATAGTGCAATATCAGAAATAAAAGTTGGTGAATTTACTGATTTAGTTAGAACAAATTATGGTTGGCATATATTAAAGTTAACTGAGATGAAAGAATTACCATCATTTGAAAGAATGAAAGAACAATTAAAATCAGAATATGTTAGAACTGATGGTTATACCAAAGCACTAAAGAAATTTATACAAAAGAAAAGAGAAGAGTATGATTATAAAACTGCAGATGATGCAGTTGTATTTCTTTATTCGAAATTTGATTCTACTAAAACTATAGGTTCTCAAAATATTGATAGCATTTTTGCAAATGATGATAAGAATAAAGTATTAGCTACTTTTTCACTTGGAGAGTTTAAACTAGGTGATTTATTACAATATTTAAAAATTTCTGCTACTTTTAGTGGTAGAGCTGCTCTTTGGAATGCTATTGTTGAGCTGATGGATGAAGCACCAAGGCAAGTCTTCTTAAATGCTGTAGCATTTAAAGAAAAATTGGATAAAACTGATGAGTATAAAGAAAGACTTGATGAATATGTAAATGGTTTACTAAAACATAAAATAGAACAAGAAGAAATAAATAGTAAAGTTATAGTTTCTGAGGATGACCTGAAAAATTATTATGAAGCACATCTTGATAAATATACTATTATGAAAAATGATACTGTGAAATACAAGAGTTTTGAAGAGGTTAGAGGAGAAGTAGCAAATGAACTTCAACAAACAAAATTGAAAGAGAGAGATAATGAGTATATTCAGTCACTAAAAGCAAAGTATCCAGTTGAGATAAAAGAATCTGTTCTCGAGAAAGCATTTACGAAAATTTAAAGTATACTATTAACTTAATTTTTGATGAGATAAAATTGTATTTTAAAAAAAACGGAATTTAACAATTTTATCTCATCTTTTTATTTAAAGATTATTCAATTATGAAAATTTTAAAGTATTCTATTTTATTAATCCTTTTATTTATAAATTCAATTATACTTGCTCAGAATAATGAAATTATTGTTGAAATTAATGGAGATGCGATATTACTTGATGATTTTCAGAAAAGGTTTTTAAAATCTCTTAGTGAAGATAAAGCAATTGAAGATGTAACATTAGATGATATTAAGGATTACTTAGGTTTATTGATTAAATTCAAACTAAAAATAAAAGATGGTAGAAGTCGTGGGTTACTTTATTCCAATGATATTCAAGAAGAAATTAATTCATTTAAAAAAAATTTGATTCTTTCTTATTATATTGATAAAAAGATACTTAACCCTTATCTCGAGAAGCTTTATGAAAGAAGAAAAATTGAAATAAGAGCTTCACATATTTTAGTAAACCTTTCTCAAAGCGCTTCTGCTGAAGACTCAGTAAAAGCTTATGAAAAATTTTATAAAATATTAGCGCGAATAAATAATGGAGAAGAGTTTGAAAAGGTTGCTGTTGAAATGTCAGATGATCCAAGTGTACATACGAATAAGGGTGATATATATTATTTTACAGGAGGTCGGACTGTACCTGAGTTTGAAGATGCTGCTTATAGCATGGAGGTTGGCGAAGTAAATCAATATCCCGTTAGAACTATGTTTGGATTACATCTAATTAAAATAACTGATAAAAGGCCAAGAGTTGAAGCAATCCGTGCAGCTCACATATTTATTAAAAATGATTATGACTCTACTGGTAAAATAAAAGATTCTTTGAAGACGGCAAATATTGTTTCAATTATTATTGACAAATTAAATAATGGTGAAGATTTTGCAAAACTTGCTAAAGATTATTCTGATGATATGGCAACAGCAAGCAGGGGAGGAGAATTTGGCTTTATTTCAAGAGGGCAACTTATTCCCGCACTTGATAGCGTGTTGTTTAATATGAAAGCAGGTGAAATATCAAGACCAATCAAGACGGAAGGTGGTTGGCATATCTTAAAAGTTTATGAAATAAGAGCATTAGAAGATTCAGATTCTGAGAAAGAAGAATTAAAAAACGAAGTTAAAAGAGGATATCTATATAAAAACTTGTTAACGAATTTTTATAACAATTTAAAAGAAAATTATCACTTTTATATTAATAATAATAATGTTAATATTTTTATATCTAAATTGGATACCACAATAGCATTAAGCAGACATAAACTAGATTCAATTTTTAGAAAAGATGAATTAAACTTGGAACTTGCCATTTATGATGGTGGTAGTATTACTATTAAAAAAATTATTGAGATTATAAAGCAAAATCGTGATTATAGCTATTATATACCCACAAAGACAAATGTAACAAATATCATTACTGAAATAGCATCGAATGATTTAGTTTATTTAGATGCTATGGCAGATAATATAGAATCAGATAAAGGTTATAAAGATATAATTGAATCTTATGAAGATGGTCTAATTGTCTTTAAAATAGATCAGGAAGAATTAATGTCCAAAGTAAAAGTTACGGAAAGTGATATTGAGGAATATTATAAGCAGAATAAAGAGAAGTATAAAATTATAGATGACAAAGGTGAAAGATATAAATCTTTGGAAGAAGTGAAACCTGAAATAAATAACACGCTTATTAATATAAAGTTCAAAGAGATTGAAAATCAGTATATTGAACAGTTGAAATCAAAGTATGATGTTCGAGTTTATGAAGAAAAATTGAATAAAGTTTTTGAAAATTTAAAAACACATAATGAAGAAGAATAATTTAGTTTTATATTTATTGTTTATTTTTATTATAACTATTTACTCTAATTCCTTTGCACAAAAAGAAGGAGATAGAATTATAGCAATTGTTGGAAATGATATAATTCTTGAATCAGATTTACAATATCAGGTGCAGTTATATATGCGACAGAATCAGATTAATCAATTAAGTCCTGCTATAATATACAAAATTTTCGAACAAATGGTAAATGAAAAGATAATAATTGCAAAAGCAATTCAAGATAGTATAGTTGTAACACCAGAAGAAGTAGATAAAGAACTTGATTATCGTTTGAAATCTTTGTTAGAACAATTTGGTAGTGAGGAAAGAATAGTAGAAATTTACGGTATGTCACTTGGCAGAATAAAAATTTTATTAAGGGAGGACTTGAGGGAAAAACTTCTTTCTGAAAAAATGAAGCGAAAAAAATTTCCAAATGGAATTAAAGTCACGGACAAAGAAGTTAGAGATTTTTATAAAGAATATAAAGATTCACTTCCTCCTTCAAGTAACGAATATGAAATATCACATATCTTTATAAAAAGAAATGTTACAGAAGATGAAAAAAGAATAGCATATGAAAAAGCAACATTGATTCTTGATAGCATTAAAAATGGAGTTGATTTTGCTGAACTTGCTAAAAGGCATTCAGATGATATACAATCAGCAAAAAATGGTGGTGATTTAGGATATGCTAGAAGAGGAGTTTTTGTTAAAGAGTTTGAAGAAGTATTATTCACCTTAGAAAATCCAGGTGACTTATCTGGTATAGTTGAAACAGAATTCGGATATCACATTATAAAATTGACTGATAAAAGAGGTGACCAACGCAGGTCTTCACATATACTAATAATGTATCCTAAATTAGAATCAAATGATTTTCAGACTATTAACTTTCTTAAGGAAATAAAATCAAAAATACTTTCTGGTGAAATGACATTTGAACAAGCTGCTGAGAAATACAGTCAGGAAACATCAACTAAAAATAAAGGTGGCTATCTTGGATTTGTTCCTGCTGAAAGACTTGATAGTAATGTAATTTCAGAATTGGATAAGCATTCACCAGGTGATATTACAGATCCTCTAAGAATTGGTGATGATAAAAATTATGGATACGAGATTATAAAGTTAATTAGCAAGGTTCCATCACATAATTTAACTTTAGAGAATGATTATGATAGAATTAAAAGATATGCTGAATACTATAAGGAGCAGAAAGTAATTTCTCAGTGGATAGAAGAATTGAAAAAGACAATATATGTTGACATAAAATTTTAAAGCTGTAAAGTTGTGTTCGAAACATATTACAGCAAATTATTTATTCTTCTTATAATTCCTTTATCATTTTTTATCTCCTATTTACATTACCGGAATTTAAATTTACCTATTTCCCAAAAGATATTATTAATTCTGCTTAGGTTTTCTTCAATAAGTTTAATTTCTATTTTACTGCTTTTCCCTGTTGTCCGCTTAATTGAATATACATTAAAAGAAAATAAAGATATAATTTTAATAGATAATTCACTCTCTTTGAAAATTGAGGGGAGAGATTCACTTATAAAACAGAATGTATTTAGATTTGTTAAAAGTTTGGAGAGTATTAATAAGAATTATGATATATATTTATTCTCTGGTTATTTAAGTAAAAAGATATCAAAAGAAGAGTTAATAAATATAAAATATGATAGCATTGACAATTTTAAAACGAATATTGATTTATCAATTAATCAATTATTAGAAAAAGAAAAAGAATATAACATTAATTCTATAAATATATTTACAGATGGTATTGTAAATGAAGGAACGGATATTTTAGCTCCATCTTACATAAATAGCAAAATTAATTATTTTATAATCGGAGATGAAGAACAAAAACCCGATTTAGTAATAAATAAAATATTGTTTAACAAATATTCTTTCATTTCGGCTGAGGTTCCTATAATTGTGAAATTTTCATCTTATAAATTAGAAAAAAACGTTAAGATAAATCTTTATGAAGAAGATAAATTGTTAAATTCTCTGAATAAAAAAGTTTTTTCAGACGAAACAGAATATGAAGTAGTTTTTAAAGTAAAAAGTGATGTAGAAACTATAAAAAGATACAAAATTGAAATTGAACCTGATAGTAAAGAAATAACACAAAAAAATAATTATAAGTATTTCTATATAAAGTTTATCCCAAATAGATTTAATGTATTAGTAATAGCAGGTAGTCCCTCTCCTGATTTATCTTTTTTGAAGAATCAGATTAATAAAACAAATAATATTAAAGCAGATTATTTAACACAAAAGAATGATGCAAGTTTTTATGAGGGAAATTTTAATAGTTTGAAAGAATATTCTTGTGTAATATTTTTCGGATTTCCAACTTCAAATACTCGAAATGACATTTTGGAAAAAATTAAAAAAGAAATTGCTGATTATCAAACTCCAATATATTTCTTCGCTGCTAGATATGTGGATTATGAAAAATTAAAACATTTTGAGGATTATTTACCTTTTAAGATAAATAATGGTTTGGGTTCAGAAATTAAAGTAAAATTAGAACAAGTGAGAAAATTTAATGAGAATTATTTGCAAGGTATGTATTTTAATTTCAGAGGTATCGAAAATTTTCCAGAGTTATTTTACGTATCTAATAAAATTACTCCTAATCCAAGTTCTGAAATATATCTTTCACTTGCAAATGAAATTACCCCTGTATTTTTAGTTTCTAATACAGAAAAAAATAAATCCGCTGCTTTTTGTGCTTATGGATTGTATACTTGGAGGTTGAATCCTCAGAACATAAATTATGAACCTATTTTTAATTCGTTATTAGTGAATACAATTTCCACATTGTATGATTATGAAAAGCAGAAACTAATTATCGTGCAACCTTTGAAAGATGAATTTTCCCCCTTTGAAAATGTTATAATAAAAACAAGATTAAATAGAAAATTTGATGAAAAAAATAAGAAGATTTTATTGCGGGTATATAATTCTGAGAGAGAAATATTTCCGACTCTTATTAGTTTGGATGAGAATCATTTTGAAAGTAAATTCAAAATAGATAAGTACGGGGATTATTATTCAGAGGCAAGTATTGAAAATATAGAGATTCCTGAATTAAAAGATAATTTTAGATTTTTGATGGGTGAAAATAATTTTGAATTTAATGAGACAAGAGCGAGGGAAGATTATTTATTGAGATTATCAAATTTGTCTAACGGGGTAAACCTAAAACCTTTTGATGATAATCAGATTAAAGAATTTTTTAAAGAAGGCTCAGAAAAGAAATTATCTCTAAACTATTTTAAGAATATATATTTAAATTATAATCCAATTTACATCATCATTTTAATTATACTTTTATCCCTCGAGTGGTTTTTTAGGAAGAAATTTAATTTACCTTAAATTACTTTATTAAGACCATACTTTTTGTGATACTAATTTTGTCAGAAAACATTCTGTAATAATAAACTCCACTTGCAAGTTCGCTATGCAGTGAGAATTGCAAACTATACTTACCCGCTGTTATCGATTGGTTGATTAGAGTTGAAATCTCCTTACCTGTTATATCATATATCTTTATTGTTATTAGATCGTTTTCTGGAATTGAGAATTCTATTGTAGTCGAAGAGTTAAAGGGATTAGGATAATTTTGAGATAGTGAATATTCTGATGATGTTGCTGAATTGATTTTTTTAATACCGATCGAATTTAAATCTATTTTTACTGTCCAAGCTTGATATATCCCACTATAATCGTCCATCCAAAGTGGCCAGAGAAAGTTGTTTACAGAAGTGACACCTATGTTATCCCCTTGATATCCGACAGCTCCACCTGATATTGGTTTAGGTGCAAATCTATGGTCACTAATTGGATAATCTGTCCAGGTATTGCCTCCATCTGTTGACCGAGATAAAAAAACTTCTGCCGAGTCAGATGATGTCCTCCTGTCGTCGTAATACACGATGTTTATTCCCCCTTGATCATCTACTCTAATTGCAGGGAAATACTGAATTTTTCCATTATTCAGAGGATCTTGGTTCACCCTTATTCCATTTGACCAAGTGTTACCTCCATCAGTTGAACGATGCATAATAATATCAGGATCGTTTCCTGCTGGTGGGAGATTTTTTTCAGTAGTGATGATATAAATCCAACCGCTTCTTGGACCATTAGTTAAATCAACATCCATTCTTGGTAATCCATTAACTCTAATATTTCTTTTTTGAGTAAGGATTCCCTGAATACCATTCATATCATATATATTTTCATTAACTATCCAATTAGCTCCTCCATTTGTCGATTTAGCAAATCCGACGAAATCTTCAGTAAAAGGTGATAATGGTATAGTAGATGCCCATGTTACAAGTACATTGCCATTTAAATCTGTTTTTACTTCAGAACCCTGACACCGCTGTGGGGGATTATTTATTGGAATACCACTTACCCAACTAACCCCACCATTAGTGGTATAAGCTAAAAAAACTCTGTATGGGGGTGTAAATGCAATATAAGAAATGTAAGTTCTTCCGAAAAATGGACTTGATGGAACTGCATCAGATGTAATATCACCTTTATCCATATCACCACTTGCTATAGTAGCAGCATTTGACCAATTCAGGCCATTATTGGTTGAGTAATGGCAAAACATACCAGTAATAAATGTACCAATATGAGATAAGAAAAACCTTCCATCTTTATCTATTGCAGGTCCTGGATCACCACCATGATTAAAAATTGGATTACCATAGCAAGTATCACTACCAAACCAATTTAGCCCTCCATTAGTTGTAACATATACTCCTTCACTTTTGAAACCAGTAAGAGAGTTTATTGTAATTGCGCTTGCAAACATTATATTAGGATTGAAAGGATGACTTACAATATCAGTTTCTGATTGTGAAGTAATTGTCGAGGGAAAAATTCTAAAATTTGGACCTATCCCTACTAAGAAGTAATATCTATTTTGTGAGAAACAATTTCCAATTAAAAATATTAGTAAAAGTTTTATTAGAGTTTTTTTCATAGCCATTTTTTTGAAAGGGCTAACCTAAATAGTTAGCCCTTCCAATATAGTCATTTTAGAAATTATAACCAAGATTTATACCACCGAAGAAATTTCTAAGTGGTCCTGCTTCATAATATCTTTTGTTTGCATCATTGATATTGATGAATGCAACATATCTCTTATCAAGTATATTGTTAACACCAAATGAAAGTAACGCATTGAATCCCTTATAATTAAATTCAGCACCAATCATTCCATTTAAAAGTGAATATGCTTCTGCATTTTCTGTATTTGCATCATCTACATACATCTTATCAATATACATCCAGTTTGATTTAATATATGCTGATAAGTATTGATTAAAATAATAATCATATATAAGTTCTACCACAAAATTGTGTTTAGGTACTGATGGGACGACATTTCCATCATATATTTTATCGACAATTATTGTATCTCCAATTATTGTTCTTGCAATATACTCATCGTATTTAAAATTATTGTAAGTATATGCTGTTCTGAAATTTAATCCTTTCACTATTTCAGTTTTTAACCCAAATTCAAGACCTTTTCTGTCAGTTTTTCCTGCATTTCTATAATATACCTCATTATCCACAACAAATGGAACAATTTCATTCTTGATAATTAGATTATAAACCGTTAACTCGAAATTTATGTCTTTGAATACTTGGCTTTTTGGATATTTGACATTTCCTTTAACTCCGAATTCGAAGTTGTTAGATTCCTGTGGATTTAAATCAGGATTCAGTTTCTTTGGCCATGTAGAAGAGTATGGATAATTACTCAACTCATTACCTGCAGGTGTATCAAAGCCAAGACCATAGGATGTATGAAATGCAATATTAGGTAGAATTTTGAAATTTAATGATACTTTAGGAGTAAATTTTTCAAATGATCTCTTATCACTTTTTGCACCAAATAATAAATCTACCCAATTAAATGTGACATTGTCATATCTACCTGTTAGGAATAAATCAAGTTTGTCTTTCCAAATTGAAAATTGATTCTGTACATAAAAACCAACATTAGAAATAGTTTCATCTGTTTGTGATAAAAGATTATCACCTTTTCTACCATTTATGTTTTGATATTCCGATATTGGTCCTGTTTGATAAAACAAATCTCCACCTATAGAGAATTCATTGAACTTATCTCCGAAAAAGAAGCTTCTATTTATATATCTAAATGAACCACCAATTCCATATCTAGCAAAAATTCTATATGTTCTTGCAGTTCTATCGAAATCTTTTATTGTTCCGTATCCTGTTAATTCAATTTCATTATTATTAGAAGCACCAAAAAATGTATTAAATCTTACACCCAATCTTCCTTTTCTTGTTATTCTTTTAGAATCTCTTGAAACATCCTGTGGGTTTGCCATATCGGGGTCAGTTTGGTATTGTGCTTTTGTCAAAGAACCAGGAAGTTTAATAATTCCTATCACAGTATTTAAAAATACGGATAGTGTGGAATTATTAAATAAATATGTTTGTATTGCAGAGTTTAAAATATTTTGATATTCCTGACTATGCTCTCTATATCCTTCATAGTTCCTATAACTGTATGTGAGTAAAAACCTAAAATCATTATTTAAATATCCAAACTTAATTCCGTTCTGTCTTAAATCATAAGAACCAAATTCATTGTGTGTAGAAATAAAAGTTTTTGGAAAAGATAAATCTGATTTGAAATTAACCACACCACCAGGTGCATTTGTATAGAGAGAAGAAGCGTTCCCTTTAACAATTTCAATACTACCAACGGTATTAAAATCAATAGCTTCAATTCTTGTTTGCCCATCGGGTTCTGATTCTGGTATATCATCTTGTAATATCCTGACACCTCTAATTCCTGTATTTGATCTGCTGCCGAAACCTCTAATTGAAATTCTGACATCATGATTGCCATATCTTGATTGTGTAAATATACCAGGTACTAAATAAAAAACATCATTAATTCCTATTGTTCTGTTTTGCAATATTTCCTTTTTGTTTAGTCTTTCAACAGAATAAGGAATATCAATTATTTTTTTCAGAGTTCTTGTACCTGTTATAATTATTTCCTCTGTTTGATAAGTTGTATCAAGAATTGTTTCTTGAGGAAATAAAGAAT
>JAOADD010000028.1 GCA_026417495.1 Ignavibacteria bacterium | reverse complement strand
AGTAGTTAATAACTTTCCTTCTATGGCAGGAGCAATATTTGCATTGGAATCTGACAATAATTACATTTATGCTCAAACTTCAATGTATTTCCTAAAGTCATCTAATAATGGTCAAAACTGGGTTACTGAAAATAATCCTGGGGGAATAAATCTTTTTTATTCAAATGGCAGACTATACTCAGGTGGTTCTGGGTTAAAAGTATCTACAAACAGTGGAGCTAACTGGACATTGTTATTATCCAATGGAATAACATCTATTTTTGTAGATGATTCTATTGTCTTTGCAGGTTCTCAGAATGATGGCCTTTTACGCTCCTCAAATTACGGGCAAAATTTTGTAACCGTTATACCTGGTAATATAAGAGTTAATTCAATTTATAAATATAATAACTATGTTTTTGCTCAGGCAGATACATATAACCTGCCATATTATATACAAAAAAACTTTTATGTTTCTACAGATAAAGGATTTACTTTCATTAAACGAACACAAGGGTTAGATAGTGTTTCAATTTCATCAATGGTATATTATAATAACTATATTTACATAGCAGTAGCAAATTATGGCACTACAAATGTTGCAATTTACAAAAGGCTTCTGCAAGACCTAATTGGAATAAAAAAGGAAGAAGGAGTTATTCCTGAATCTTATGCACTTTATCAAAATTATCCAAACCCATTTAATCAGTCCACCGTTATAAAATTTCAGATAAAATCAAATGAATTAGTAGAACTGAAAGTGTTTGATATCAATGGAAAAGAGTTGTCAACACTTGTAAATGAAAACTTATTAGCTGGTTTATATCAGATAACTTTTGATGCTGGTAATTTACCAAGTGGTGTATACCTTTATAAATTATCTGTTGGAAAATATTCAGAAGTTAAAAAAATGATTTTTGTAAAATAATCTAATTATAGATATTGTGATAAATCCCCAGCACCCTGCCTTAATATAACAAATTCATTATCGGAACAATCTACTATCGTTGATGGTCTAACTCCACCTAAACCACTATCTATTACAATATCAACAAGTTTGGAATAGTTTTCATAAATTACAGTAGGATCTGTTTCTAATTCGCTTACTTCAACTATATCTACATCTTTATCCTTCAGTGAAGTTGTAATTATAGGATTTCCTAATAACTGCACTATTTCAAGCGGTACTTTATGATCAGGTATTCTTATTGCAACAGTTTTCTTTTTCTTTTTCATCCATAAAACTCTTGAAGGAACTTTATTATTCGCTTTGAGAATAAAAGTAAAAGGACCAGGGAGTGCTTTTTTCATTACTTTGAAAACTGCGTTATCAATAGGAACGGTGAAATCAGATATGTTACTAAAATTATGACACAATATTGAAAGAGTGGCTTTTTCTATATCTATTCCTTTTATTCGGCATAACTTCTCAACCGCTTTTTGGTTATAAATGTCACATCCCAATCCGTAAATTGTATCAGTTGGATAAATTATAACACCGCCATTTTTAAGACACTCAACGACGGTTTTTATTTTTCTCAGTTCAGGGTTATTAGGATGAATTTTTAACAGCATGACTTTATGTTAATTGAAGAACACTTTCGCTACATTGTATATTTCAAGATCTACTGTTTTAAGTCGAGAAATAGCAAGTTTGATTGGTATATCTGTAATTTTATTCGACTGAATTGCACACATTCTACCAAATTTTTTATCACGAACCATTTCAACAGCATAAACGCCAAATCTCGTTCCAAGCATTCTATCAAAAGCAGATGGTACTCCACCTCTTTGAATGTAGCCAAGTATTGTAGCGCGAGTATCAAATCCTGTTCTTTTTTCAATTTCGTCTGCAAGAAAATAACTTACACCACCGAGTCTGGCTCTTCCAAATTCATCAAATTTTTGTTGTATATCTGCTCTTTTACCTTTGCCGAATATTTCCTCTTCAATAAAAGTTGCTCCTTCTGCAACTACAATGATAGAAAATAGTTTTCCTCTTTTATATCTATTTTTTATTACTTTAACAATTTCACTAATCTTAGTTTTCTTTTCAGGAATAACCACAACATCTGCACCACCTGCAATTCCAGAATACAGTGCAATCCACCCTGCGTGACGGCCCATTACTTCAAGTATCATAACTCTATGGTGCGACTCAGCAGTTGTATGTAACCTATCAATTGCTTCTGTAGCAATATTAACAGCGGTATCAAAGCCAAATGTATAATCTGTCCCGTAAATGTCATTATCTATTGTTTTGGGAACACCTACAACATTAACACCAATTTCAAAAGCTTTTTGAGCAATATGCATTGAACCTTCACCACCAATTGCGATAATTGCGTCAAATTCTTCTTTAGCTATTTTATGTTTAAGAATCTCATCACCATTTTTTTGTTGAAATGGACTGAACCGAGATGTACCAAGAATAGTTCCACCTCTGTTAATTATTCCTGCAACAGAATTTAAATTAAGAGGAAGATAACTTTCATCAAATATCCCTTTCCATCCTTGTTTAATTCCAATTGCTTCGAATCCTAATTGATTGCATTTTCTTGTGATAGCCCGAATTACGGCATTTAGGCCAGGACAATCTCCTCCACTTGTCAAAACTCCAACTTTCAACTTTTATGTTTTATTTTTAAAATAACAGAACAAACAAATTTATTTTTCTTCAGAAAATATTTAAAGTATAATATTAATTAATTTTTTTATTCTTGTTCGCTTGTTCTGGTTCTTTGTTATTTTTATTTTCTTGTTCCGGTTCTTGTTGAAGTTCTGTTGTTATAGTATGTTTATAAGTTTTACTAACATCCTTGACGGGCGGGTCATTTATAAGGTACTTAAATTTTTTCACAAACTCATTCGAGGTCATTTTACCTATTAATGCAAGTCTTGCAACATTTTTCACCTCATCAAAATCGCTCTGTTCTATTCTTATCATATATTTCCTTGCAACTTTATAGCTATCTGAATCAATATCTACTTCCCTTACTTTAATTTTACCATCTTTGCTTATTATATCACCAAATTTTATTGGTATAAGCTTCCCTCGGTCAACAGTTACAATCGCTCCACTATGCCCACTTAAAAGATATCTAACCGCAGCATATCCTAAATCTTGAGTGTATTCACAATCAAAAGGAATTGGGTCAGCACACCTAAGTTCATATCCAATATCCTTGTTAACTATAGTAATATCTATATTTCTTTCTCTCAGTCTTCTTCTAACTTCATCTTTTGCAATTCTTCCTAAATCTATCTCTGAAAGTCTAATATTCCCATGGGTATCTTTTTCAAGATTAACATAAGGATGATTTTTCAATTCTTCCTGATCTACCTTATAAATTATTCCTTCAGCCAGCACAGCAACCCCATAAGGATGTCCCATAGACATTCTCTTAATAGCGGCACCTTCAAGGATATCACATATTGTATCAAATTTAATTGTTCGGTCTCTAAATTCTTCTCCAATTATGGTAAGAGTTGCACCCGCAGCTTTTCCAATACCAAGTGCTAAATGTCCTGCGCTTCTACCCATAGTAACAACATAGTACCATCTCTTTGTTGTTGAGGCATCCATCATAAGAGATTGAACAATATTTACTCCCATATGCCTTGCAGTTTGAAATCCAAATGTTGGCATATTTCCGGGTAAGGGTAAATCATTATCTATTGTTTTAGGGACATGCGCTATTTCAAGTTGTCCTTTGGTAAGAGATTCAATTGTATATGCACTGGTAGCAGTATCATCACCTCCAATAGTAACAAGATAATCAAGTTGTAACTCTGTCAGTGCTTTAATGGTAAGCTCGAGTTTCTCCTTTGATGTGGTAGGATTTTCCCGCGAAGTACCTAAAATACTACCACCAAGAAAATGTATTCTCGATACATCATCAATTCTTAATTCTCTTACATGAGTAGAATCTCCTTTTACAAGGTATTGGAACCCGTCAAGAATCCCTATAACATTTAAACCAGAATTAATTGCTTCTATTGTAACTGACCTAATAACGCCATTTATACCAGGAGCTGGTCCACCTCCTACTAAAATTCCAAGTGATTTTTTTCTAAAATGGTCTTTAATCATCTCTTATAAAATTAATTTATCATATAATATACTTAATTTTATCTTTATTCTCAACTCAACGAAAATAACATTGAATTATTTTTAAACTTTACTATTTGTTAATACCGCTATTTATAATGAAGCAACCGTTAATACAGAGAAAAATAATAATGTGTTACTATTATGTTATATAAATTTTCTAAAAAGAAGGAAAGCAAGAAGATAAATCATGGCAGCAATAACAAAAACTAATTTAAATCCTACAATCATTGCAATCATAACAGTAAGTGCAGTACCTGTTACTGAGAAAAATCCATTCAAAGCCCAACAAAGGGGGATTATCTTGTTGTTGTTTGAAGTGTTAAGTTTGTAAATACCTGCAGGAAATGGCATACCCATAAGAAAACCAAGTGGAAAAATTATCATAATTGAAAATAAAATTCTTAATATTAGATCAAGCTTAATTAGTTTATAAAAAATGCTAGGGACAACAAAACCAATAAATAAACAAATTAAAACTATAAGAGAAAAAACAATTACGAAGTTTTTATTTGATAGGTTTCGCGAGATTCTACTACCTATTCCAGAAGCAATCAACATAGTGGAAATAACAGTTAACATAGTATAAACTGGTTGCCCCAGAAATATTGTAAATTTTTGCATCATAGAAATCTGCAACATTATATACCCCAATCCAAGTAAAGAAAAATACAAGAAATATAGTTTCTTATTAGTTTTTAAATTGTCCTGTTTATCGCTTTCAAAACTACTTCTTTTCTTAAATACAAATGGTAATATCAAAAACAGAAATGACACAAAGACAATTTGAATTAATAAAATTATTATAGTTACTTCAGCGACAGGTTTATCTTTAAGTGCAAAAATTGCTTTCTCATCCTGTGAAAGGACTTCCTTAATGTTTTGGAAATTTAATCCTGCAAACCCTATGTTATTATCAAAGAATGGTTTATTATCTGTAGCTGGATTTATATCAAGATTATATACACTCTTTACTTGTTTAATTTCCTCTGTAAGATTATCAGTTTCTACTAATCTTTTCAGATCAGGTGTAGATGGAAAATAATTTTCGTCAATACCATAGTAATATAACACTTCTAGATTCAAATCAATTGCTTCACTCCTAATATTCGTAACTTCATCATCATTAAACCCACTTTTCTTATAAATCACTCCTGCTAAAAAACTTTTTCCTGTCCCAACTTCAAAAGATGACAATTTTCTTCTAAAACAAATTATCTTTCTCTTAAAGTCATTTGTATCAAGGGTTTTAAAAATGCTATTATCATCACTCGTAGTATTAAATATTTCATTATCAACTGTTTTTAATGTTGTTATTAGTTTAAATAACTGCGTCTCGGGACGAGATATGTAAAGAATACCTGAATCTGTTAACTTATCAACATATTCTCTTACTGCTTCCTTTGTTAGAATATAATTCTCAACCATATTCATCGCACCGCTTGAAACAGCAGAAGAAGAAATTGTATGGGCAGATATTATTACGTCAAACATTTCTTCTCTTTTATTTATCTCAGCCCTAGCATCATTTGTAATTAGTTCCACTGATTTATTGTTCTTTACAAGGGGACCCGTCCAATAAGATAACTTGTTTGCAATTAAATCGTTGAGTATACTATTTATTTCTACCCCAATAATTTTCTTTGCCTTATGATATAAACTAACAAGAATTTCACCACCTCCTGCAGAGCCAATTATAAAAACCTTTCTGGTTGAATCAGTTCCGTAGGGTTTATTCGCAAAAGCAAGGTTAGAAGCATCCGCAGGCTTCATTGTTATTGGAAGTGACTTAACAAAAGGTATATTTGTATTTGCATTCCCTGCATCTATCACGCCAATATATAATCTATATCCATCCGCGGGTTCCTCTTCATCTGAAACTACATCAACTTTTGAAAAGGAATTCCACTCTGTCAGAATTTTTAAATCAGGTCTTAAATCAGCAAGGTTAACAATTTTCTTATTTGGAGAGACATTAATTTTTAAAATATCTTTATTACTAAAAATTGCAATCAACAAAATTATAATTAGGGCAAGAGCAACTAATGAAAGTTTTTTATAATTATTATAAGAAAAAATAATTGCAGCAACAAAACCCATTACTGAAATAACCGCAATAGTTCCTCCTCCTCCAAAGAGTGGTACAGAAATAATAAAGACAATACAAGCAAGCCCTGCTCCAAGTAAATCCGAAAAGTAAATTGAATGAACCTGTTCTTTAAAGGTGGTTATTAATAAAGCAATAATTAAGCCACCGAAGAAAAACGGTATAGTAATTAAAAGGTAATATGCAGGTAAATAAATTAGTTGTATCCTATCAGACAATAGACTAAATGGGTCAAGTGGTATCCTATTCATCAAATAAAATGATAGAATAACACTTATTCCAAAAAGAATAGATAAAATTGAAACTGAAAAGTTTATATTTTTATTTTCAAAAGTTTTAAATTTTGCAAGAAACACACCACTAATTCCAAACCCAAGTAACGCAACACTAATTATCATAAAAGCAAAATTATACCACATTGAAACTGAAAGAACCCTTGTAAGATTAAATTCCAACACCAGCACTGCCATAGAAATAAGAAATACCCCAATGTAGTTACTAAATAAAAATTCATTTTTCACTTTTCCTCCATAAATCCTGAACACCTTCTTACCTTTAAAATTTTTCATAATAAAAATTTTTTCTAAAATTAATCAATTAAACAGAAAGTTTTAATATTAAAA
>JAOADD010000014.1 GCA_026417495.1 Ignavibacteria bacterium | reverse complement strand
CCGTGTAATTATCCTGAGAAAAAGTAGTAATGGAGTTATTTATCTATCCAGTCCCCGTTTTCTTTGATTAATTTGATTAGTTCGTCAAGGGCATCTTTTGAATCTATATTTTTCTTTACTATTTCCTTACCTTTATATAGTGTAACTTTGTTATGCCCACTACCTACATAACCATAGTCAGCATCAGCCATTTCGCCAGGACCATTCACAATGCATCCCATAATTGCAATTTTCAAACCTTTAAGATGTTCAGTTTCCTTTTTAATCCTGGCAGTTGTTTCCTGCAAATTAAAGAGAGTTCTTCCACAAGATGGGCAGGAAATAAAATCTGTTTTAGTAAATCTCTTTCTTACTGCTTGCAATATTCCAAACGATACTTTGTTAGCAATTGCAATATCTCTATAATCAAGCCAGATACCTGAACATAAATTTGAAATAAATAAATCACCAATGTCCGTGGCTGAATATATGGCAAATTCATCTTCTTCTATATTTCCAAATCCAATTCTAACAATAATATCTCTTATAATATTTGAACTTCTTAATTTAAAAATGAATTCTTTCTTCTTATCTACAACCCAATTTTGATTAAAGGATAAAATTATATTACAATTATTATCTCTTATGAAGAGTTCATTATAGTTTTCAGAATATTCATCGGGGGTTATGTTAACAAATTTTTCAACTCCCATTAATAAATCAAAGTTGGTTTTATATTCTTTTATAGAAAGCAGCGGAAAAGAGTTATTTTTATTTTTTAAGAACTTCCAAAATTCAAAATTACAAATTTTCTTTAATTGTACTGGAAGAGTATAGCTAATATCCCTCGAAGCAAGAAAAATATAATCAGGAGCTGTTTCACTAATGTTCCATTTATCGAGTGTTTCACTATACCAATATCCAATATTCTTTAGATTATCAACTGCATCAAAATACTGATCAGTAAGAGAAAGTATAACTATTGGTATTTTAAATTTGCTTTCTGATTTGTGAATTACTTCTTCAAAATTTTTATCTTGATATTTACTAAATTTTTCATATTCTAACTTATCATAATAATATCTATTAACCAGTATTTTACAAACTTTAATTTCGTTTTCAGGTTCTTCTGTTAAAGATACTCTAATTGTATCTCCAATCCCTTCTTCTAGTAATGTTCCAATTCCAATAGAAGATTTAATTCTACCATCCAATCCATCTCCTGCTTCTGTTACTCCAAGATGTATTGGATAATTCATTCCATAATCAATCATTTTTTTTACAAGAAGCCTGTAAGCATCAATCATTACAATAGGATTACTTGCTTTCATAGAAATAACAATATCATAGTAATTCAAATCTTCGCAAATTCTGACAAACTCCAGAGCAGATTCTACCATCCCTAGTGGCGTATCACCAAATCTATTCATAATTCTATCTGAAAGAGAACCATGATTAACCCCAATCCTCATTGCCCTACCATATTCTTTACATATTTTTACAAGCGGAATAAATTTTGTTCTAATTCTTTCAAGTTCTTCATTATATTGGGCATCTGTATACTCTTTTACTTCAAATTTCTTTTTATCAGCATAATTGCCAGGATTTATACGAACCTTCTCAACATACTTTGCTGCAACCTCTGCAGCGTTTGGTGTGAAATGAATATCTGCAATAAGTGGTGTATTAAATCCTCTTTTTTTAAGTTCTTCTTTTATTACTTTTAGATTTTCTGCTTCTTTTATACTTGGTGCTGTAATTCTAACGTAATCAGCTCCAGCCTCTATAATTCTTATTGCCTGTTCGACGGTTGCAACAGTATCCATTGTATCAGTTGTTGTCATAGATTGCAAACGAATAGGATAATCACCCCCAAGTGGTACATCTCCGATATTAACAACTCTAGTTTTGAATCTTGAAACTTTCTTTTTGTACATCATCTGAGCTTTTTACTGTCTTCAAAAAGAATTCTTTTCTCTTCATCTGTAAGAGCTTCATATCCTTTTTCTGCAAGTTTATCAAGAATTTTATCAATCCTCTTTTGAATCTTTTTTTGCTCTTCTTCTTGCTGTCTCTTTAAGTCTTCTTTTGTTATCTCTTTATAATCAGCATTTTTTATTTCTTTTTCGGGTTCCTTTCTTCTTGGTGGTTCAAAAGGCTTTCCAAACTCTCTATCTGAAAAGAAATCAGAAAAATCCTCTCTCTCTCTTGGTGTTTGGAAAAACATCTTAAATTGATTTTTTGAATTCACTAGTAGATAAACAAAACCGACTACTGCACCTCCCAAATGAGCAACATGTGCAACTCCTGATTCCACAGAAGTAGCTACATAAATCACTTCAAGAATAATATAAAAAATAACAAAATATTTTGCTTTTATTGGGAAAAGGAAATATAAGTAAATCTCTCTATTTGGAAAAAGATAAGCAAAAGCAACTAATACACCATAAACAGCACCAGAAGCACCAATCGTAGGTCCTACTTCAGTAAAGAATGGTGCAATGAATAGATTTGCAAGTGCAGCTCCAATTCCACATAAAAAATAGTAAATTAAGAACTTTTTTGAACCCCACAAGTTTTCTATTTCCACTCCAAACATCCAAAGTGCAAACATATTAAAGAATATATGTCCAAAATTTCCATGAATGAACATATATGTAATAATTTGCCAAGGATAAAAATGCCCTACAATTGGATTTAAGGGACTAACCTCTCCAAAAATAGGTTGTAAAGCAAAATATTTTAAGAAAAGTAGACTCACAGGCATTTTCCCTATCCTCAACATATTGAAAAACAATATCTGAAGAAGGAAAATCACCAAATTGCTAATGAGCATAAACTTAATAACTGGTGGAAAAAGAGAAAATCCACCAAATAAGCCAGGTCTTCTATATCTTGTATTCAAGTTCTTTAAATAAAATTTTTGCTTTTTGAAAATCTTCTATAGTATCAATCTCTAAACATTCATACTCTGAAACATCCACTGCGTACATATTTAATAAATCATTATTTCTATCAATAAGTTCCTGAAAAGTAACTTCATAAAACTCGTTTACATTGTTTTCCCTTAATATTTTTCTATCAAGTACTTTATACATTTCATTTAAAAAATTTTTTGATAGTTTTTCAATTCCAATAGACTCTCCTGCTGATTTTTTTAAATCGACATCTTTTCCAATTTTAAGCACTCTACTTTTGTTATCTGTTAATACTTTTATTTGTTCTTCATCAGCTTTATGATTTTTTAGAGCAATACAAGTTTCAAAATTAGAATCTAATAGTTTATTTACAATTCGTTTATCGAATAGTATATCACTATCAAGAAGTAATACCTGATTATTGACATAGTCCTTAGTCAACCATAAAGAATAGGAATTGTTGTTATTTTCATAATCTGGGTTCAGGATAAATCTACTATTTATATTTTTGAAATTTTTTTCTATAAAATCCTTAATCATTTCTGCTTTAAAACCAAGTACAAAGATAAAATCATTTATCCCACAGTTAATAAGATTATTTATAGTATGTTGTAAAATATTACCACCTCCCAAATCAAGTAAACATTTAGGGGTTTCATTTGTATAAGGTCTTAACCTTTTAGCAATTCCCGCTGCTAGAATTACTGCTTGCATGAATTCTAATTTTAAAATTACCTAACACGATTTTCTGAATTATGAATAAAATAATAAATGCAATATTTCCAACTGTTACTGTTAGAAGTAAATATAAATCAACTCTGAAAAACAATGTAAGTATTATTGCTAAAGTTAAATGTGTAGTAGAACCCAACCAACTCCAACATCTGAGCAAAAACTTATTTTTTCTTTTATATTCCTCAGGAGAAGTATCATAAACAATATCTTTCGTAATTGCTTTTTGTAAATAACAATATCTTAAATAAATATATACTAGCAATTTTGCAATATATTTACCCTTCATTCTTTTTAAACCTGCAAGATCCTCCTCAAATTCTTTTATATCAGTATTTACATCATGCACAACATTATAAACATATCTTAAATAAAGATTCCTATAATTATCAAAATACATATTTTGTAATGCTCGAGAAAAAGCAGCAAAAATAGTTAAACTCCACGCAAATAAAGGACTTTCAGATAAACTATAACCAATAGCAATTCCAACAAATGTAGAAATAGCAGTTATGTAATCAATTAAGCCATCAACTACTCTTCCGATTCTTGTACCATTTTTTTTAAGTCTTGCAAGTTGTCCATCAGCACAATCAAGTATATTACAAAAAAAGAAACTTATAGCAGCAAGTATAAATAATATCTTTGTCCCAAAAGCATAAAACACACCTGCAAGGATACCAAAAATTAACGCAACAGTAGAAATCTGGTTAGGGGTTATATTAGTATTATATATTAATTTAACAAACTGAAATGAAATAGGTCTATATATTAGCAAATCCAGAATTTCTTCTGCATCAATTCCTTTTAATGACGCTTTGTAATCTAAATTTAATTTCAAATTAAGATGCTTTTTTCTTTTTATGAGATAAATTCTTTAATTTTTTCCTAACAGACTTTTTCAGTTCATCTTCATACTTCTTCTTAACTTTTTCTATGAAATACTCTTGAGCATTCAGTCTGTTTTTTTCCGTACTTTCAACTCTAGAATAAGAGCCATCATAATTCAATATCCTTGTTTTAACATTATCTTTTAAATAAATATCAAGAATTTCTTTTATATCCTTTTTTACTTGTGCACTTTCTATAGGATACAATATTTCTACTCTTCTGTCAAAATTTCTATCCATTATATCTGCACTACCAGAGTAAATCACAGGATTCCCATTGTTATAAAAATAAAGTGCTCTGCTATGCTCAAGAAATCTACCAACTATACTTAGCACTCTTATGTTCTCACTCAAATCTGGTATATTAGGTTTCAATCTACAAATACCTCTTACCAATAGATCTATTTTTACACCTTTACTCGATGCTTCATACAGTTTAAGAATAACTTTGTCATCAACGAGCGAATTAATTTTAAAAATTATATAACCATTATTAAATTTTTTATGATTATTTATTTCATTATCGATAAGTTCAATTATCTTTCCTCTCATATTAAAAGGTGAGACAATAAACTTTTTAAAATTCATTTTTTTCGAAAAACCAGTTAAATAATTAAAAAGTATTGATGCATCTGAGCAGAATATTTCATTTGCAGTAAATAAACCAAAATCGGTATAAATCCTTGCTGTTATTGGATTGTAATTACCTGTACTTAAATGTAGATACCGCTTCATTTTCCCATCTTCTTTTCTAACAACCAACGCCATTTTACAATGAGTTTTCAAACCTGCGACACCATACACAACATGAACCCCAGCATTTTCAAGTTTCTTTGCCCATATTATGTTATTCTCTTCATCAAACCTTGCTTTTAGTTCAACAACAGCTGTCACTTGCTTATTGTTTTCTGCTGCTTCTATTAGTGATTTAATAATCGGAGAATCACCACAGGTTCTATATAATGTTAGCTTAATTGCATATACATTAGGGTCTTCAGCAGCCTGAGCAATAAACTCATTTACGGGGGTAAAAGAATAATAAGGATGATGTAATAGGATATCATTTTTCCTGATTGCTTTAAAGATATCTTCCTCATCTCTTAAGAAAGAAGAAATCCTTGGTGTAAATGCTTCATACTTTAATTCTCTATTTTCAATTTTATATAAATCCATTAAATCACCAAGGTTTAATTGTCCATTTATTTTATAAATTTCTGTTTTATCAAGTTTTAAATCTTCTTTTAAGAAGTTTAGAAAATGCTCAGGTATATTTGCATCAACTTCTAAACGAACAATAATTCCAAGTCTTCTTTTTTTAACCTCTTCTTCAATCAATTTTAATAAATCATCCGCCTCATCCTCTTCTAACTCAAGGTCAGCATTTCTTGTTATTCTGAATGAATACACTTCAGTAGTATTCATTCCAGGAAATAATTTCTTGGCATTTGCTTTGATTATTTCCTCAATTAATATAAAATTGAATCCATCTCTGTTCTCAATTCTATAATACCTCGGGAAGTTACCAGGTACTTGTATAATAGAAATTTTTTCCTCTAATTGTTCTGTTTCTGGATCATCTAGTATAATAGCAAGTGCTAATGTTCTGTTTACGAGATTTGGAAATGGGTGCACATTATCAAGCGCAATAGGAGTTAAAACAGGAAATAATTCTTCATCAAAAAACTTATCTATTTGTATTCTTTCCTGAGGTAAAAGATCTTCATATTCAACAAAATTAATATTATACTTCGCGAGTTGTGGAATAATTACTTCATTGAATATTCTGTATTGCTCATTTATTAAGGGACACAACTTTTCAAAAATTGCTTCCCTTTGCTCATTAGCAGTCATTCCGTCACTTGTTACTTCATTCACACCACTTACGATTTGCCTTTTCAAACCTGCTACTCTAATCATAAAGAATTCATCAAGATTTGTACTGAATATAGATAAAAATTTCACCCTTTCCAATAAAGGATTTTTTTCATCAGCTGCTTCTTCAAGAACTCTTTTGTTAAATTCTATCCAACTTAATTCTCTGTTAAATAAAAAACGGGATTTTTTTAACTTATTCATACTACTTGGTAATTACAAAGTTAATTTTATCTCCTTCTTTTATATTATGCTTATCAGTATAACCTCCAATCACTTCAATTACATATTGTGACTTCTTCTCTGATGGTAAAGAATTAATAGACCTTGGAATAGTATTTTTGTATATTTTCACTATCTCCTTTTCACTATTTACATAAACAATATCAAGTGATATATAAGTATTTTTCATCCAAAATGATTGATATTCTTCCTTCGGGAAAACAAAGAGCATACCTTGATTCTCATCCATAGATTTTCTGTACATAAGCCCCATAATTCTTGATGAATCTTTATCTGCAACTTCAATATCAATTTTTGATATTACTTTATTATCATCTTTCCTAATAAATTCCAATTCGCCTTGTTTTTTAAATTTCGGTTCAGAAGTAGTCTTAACTTTATTATCTGACAAAAAGAAAATATAAACAATCACAATTATTATAATAATAAAAATTCCAGAAATTATATAAAAAAAAGATTTTTTCTCTTTCGTTGTAATTTTTTTCTTTTTACTGTTCGTCATATTATCTACTTTTCAAAAATTCCTTTATACATTCAATTAAATAATAGTTCTGTTCCCGAGTGCCAAGAGTAATTCTCGCTTCTGTTTTAAATGCTTCCTCATCTAAAAACTTAATTAGTATGTTTCTTTCTTTTAAAAATTGATTTAAGTCTTTTCTTATAGCTTTTGGCATATCCACAAGCATAAAATTCGCATAGGTTTTATATGGTGTAAACCCATCCATTTTATTAAACTCTTCATACATATATTCTTTATCCTCTTGCATAATAAAATTAATCTCATCATAATATTTTTCGTCATCAAGTGCAATCTCTGCAAGCCTTTCAGAAATTCTATTATATCCAAGATACCTAACAGAATAATTTATTAACTCCTCAAGATTCTTTCCTGCAAAAGCAAAACCTATTCTACATCCAGCAAGTGCATAATATTTAGAAAAAGTTCTGCAAATTACAAGGTTCGGGAATTCATCAATATATGGTTTTACATAGTCATTTTCTTTTGAACCAAATCCCCAATATGCTTCATCAATCATTACCAGTGCTCCTCTACATGCATCCAAAAATTGCCACAACTTATCTTTGGGTATTCTATTACCAGTTGGATTATTGGGAGATGCAATTAAAACAATTCGTGGTCTTTCTCTTTCATATATTTCAATCATTTTATCAACATCATACATATAGGTCTTAATTCCATCTTCTTCCCCTATATACATTGGATATTCTACATTAAATCCTCCAACTTCATAAGCAACTTTCTTATAATACCACCATGCTTCTTTAGGAATTAGAATTTTCTCTTTCCTGTCAAGATAGTAATGAATAATTTGTTTTAACAAATCCTCACTACCGTAAGAAAGGATAACCTGTTTTTCACTAATGTTAAAATCGTCTGCTAATCTTTTAGAAAGTCTCGATTTCACACCCTTTTCGAAATCCCTTGAATACCAACTAAGTTCATCAAGTGTTACACTTTTCAGGAACTCATAACATTTTGGTGATGGTCCATATTGCGATTCATTCCTGTCAAGATATTGGAGTGTTTCAAATTTTAATTTCTTAGTCATTTTAATCAAATATTAATTAATGAAATTAAGTTTTCTTTTTCTTAATATGTTGTGAGAAGTCTTTTGTGAGAAATTTCATCATTCCTTTTTTACAATCTTCGGTCATTCTTACAATTACATTCATGTCTGCTGCATAGCTCAATGCAGACTCAAAACTCATATTTACAGCGTTCCTTAATATCTCTTTAGCAAAAAGCAAAGATGTAAATGATGACTGGTTCATATCTTTACACAAATTTTCTACATAAGTTTCAAGCATATTATCATCAATAACATAATTAACTAATCCCATTCTTTGAGCTTCGATAGCAGTTATAAAGCGTGAAGTTAATATCAAATCTTTCGCATTAGAGACTGAAACTCTTTTTAATAGAAACATCATACTAATCGCAGGTACAAAACCAATTTTTACTTCCGTATATCCAAATTGCGCTCTATTAGATGCTACTATCAAATCACATGCGCTCGCAATACCACACCCTGCTGCTAATGCATATCCATCTACCATTGCAATAACTGGTTTTCTACAATTGTATATTGAAAGTAATAAATTTTTATAATTATCAGAATCTTTCTTATTTTCAAGAGCATCATATTTTGAAATCTTATTAATGTATTCTAAACTGAATCCCGTACTGAAATCACCACCGCTTCCACATATTATTATTGTTTTGGTTTCATTATCAGTTGAAAACTCATCAAAGTAATCTCTCATCTCAGATATCATAACTTCATCAAGAGAATTTCTTTTCTCTGGTTTATTCATTATAATCTTTTTTGTATATCCTATCTGTTCTATTAATATATAATTATTTTCTTTAGCCATTTTATTAATTATTTATTATTGAATTGAAATAGATATGATAATTATTGTTAATATTAATGATTTGTGAATCAATAAGAAAGTGTTTTCTTAAAATATTTTCTTGAATAACTTCTTTCGTTCTTCCATAAGATACAACTTTACCATCATCAAATAATATAGTTTTATCAGAAAATTTTAAAGCAAGATTTAAATCGTGGGTTATTATTATAACTGTTAATTTTTTCTCTTCATTTAATTTCTTTAAGAGGGTAAATATCTCAAAACTATGATTGATATCAAGGAATGTTAAGGGTTCATCTATTATTAAAATCTTTTCATCTAATTCTAAAAGTGGATTTATTTGAACCAAGCTGAGCGTAATTAAAACTTTTTGAAGTTCACCTCCTGAAATTTCATTTAAGTACTTATTCGAAATTTTTTCCAATTCAACTAACCTTAAAGCGTAATTAACTATTTCTTTATCAATTTTCGAATAGCTAAAATCTGAAAAATTTTTGAAAGGATACCTACCTAATAATAGAAAATCCTTAATGCGCATTCCTTTAAAAATTGTTAACCCATGTTGTGGTAAGTATGACATAAAAGTAGCTAGTTCTTTTCTTTTATATTCTTTTATATCTCTATCTTTTACAATTACATTACCTGAATAGTTATTTATCACACCAACAAGTAATTTAACAAAAGTAGATTTTCCTGAACCATTACGGCCAATTATTGAAACAAAATCACTCCTTTGAAAATTTATACAAATATTTTCAAAAAAAGGAACTTCCTTTTTATAAGAAAAAGAGAGATTAACAGTTGCTAAAAATGACATTATAAAATTATCCCTGAACTTTCTCCAAAGTTTTTGGATTTAGATACCACTGGAATTCTCCTTTTTGAGCTTTGACATCATATTCAATACATGCGACACCAGATTTCTTCATCTGCAAATCTGTTACTTTACCACCTGATAATACATTAACAAGATTAGACATCATTGGGTCATGTCCTACCAAAGCAACTGTTTGGAATATAGAATTCCTTTTAATCAAGTCAACAACTTTTTCTACGGGTGAGTCAGGTGATAACTCATTCACAACTTCAACATCAAACTTGAACTTTAAATAAGTAGCTAATATCTCCGCTGTCTGTACGCTTCTGATATGAGGGCTTGAATATATTTTCTCAAGTGTAAAAAATTCATCTTTCAGCTTCTTAAAAACTGATAAAGATGTTTTTCGCCCTTTTGGAGTTATAAATCTCCATTCATCATTGCGGACAGTTTCTGTTTCATAGTCTATTGCTTCCGCATGTCTTATTAGCAATATTTTCATAATATTTTAATTTAATTTATTAATTTACATTCTACTAGATTATTTTCATTTGTTTTCGTTAAAAGCACGGGTAGTATTTCATTTTCCCTTAACAGTTTAGAATCACCTCTAACCCTTACATAATTTTCAGTCCACCCTTCTATAAAACCATTTTTCCATGTTTCAAATAAAACTCTATGAACTTTTTGAATATTTTCATTATAAAATCTTATTTTCTTCTCTATTGACAACTCTCTTAAAATTTTACTTCGCTCCTTTTTGACCTCTGCAGGTACTTTCCCTTCATAAGTGCTTGATAATGTGTTTTTTCTCTCAGAATAACTAAAAATGTGCAAATATGAAACAGGTAAATTTTGTATAAAATTATATGTATTTTTAAAATGTTTTTCTCCTTCATTTGGAAACCCTACTATTACATCTATTCCAATACCTGCATCAGGTATTTTCGATTTGATACTCTCTATAACTTTTTCAAACATCTTCACATTGTAGCGTCTTTTCATCAACTTAAGAATCTCATCATCTCCACTTTGCAGTGGTATATGAAAATGATTACAAAATTTATCCGAAAATCTAATAAATTTTATAATATCATTAGTTAAAAGATTTGGTTCTATTGAACTAATTCTAATTCTTTCAATATCAAGTCTCTCCAACTGCTCCATTAAGAAAAGAAATCCACTGCCGTTTTCTACTTTATAATCACCAATATTAACTCCTGTTAAAATAATTTCTTTATATCCTGCATCAATAAGATGTTTTGCATTTTCTAATACTTTTTGTATTGGCAAAGAACGAGACCTACCCCTTGCGAGCGGAACAGTACAAAAAGCACAATTATAATCACATCCATCTTGAATTTTCAAAAATGCCCTTGTCCTAACATCACTATCAGATGAATATGCTTCACCTATAAAGTCTGATTTAAAATCAGAAATATATATTTCAGCTCTATTTCCATTCTTCTTATAATCATTTTTTATATCTCCCTGTAGAATTTTCTCTATATGTTCAACAATTTTAAACTTCTCATTAGTACCAAGTATTAAATCTACTCCCTTTATTCCAGCAATTTGATTCGAGTTTAATTGTGAATAACATCCAATAACAGCAACAAAAGTCTCAGGATATTTTCTGAGTACACTTCTAATTATTCTCCTGCATTCACTATCGGCATGTGAAGTTACGGTACAGGTATTTAATACAAAAATATCCGCCTTTTCACCAAATGGTTTTAAAACTAAACCTTTCTCAGTGAATTTTTTAGCAATAAAAGAAGATTCACTGTAATTCAGTTTACATCCTACAGTATGTATACATACACTTTTCATCTATTTTACATAATTTACATAATTTTAAGTCTTTAGTTAATATAAAAAAATATCTCTTATAAATATACAAAAATTATATATTTTAAAGAAACAGAATAAAATTGGTATAAAATTTTGATCTATTTTTATGAAATTTCTGTAAATAACTCTATTTTATATATACCATCACCTTGGAGTCACTAAAATTACTTGTATGAAGTGTATAAAAATATATACCTGTTGATAGGTTTGAAGCATCGAAAAGAACCTCGTATGATCCTGATGGAAGGGATTTTTCTATTAAGGTAGATATAATTTTACCCTGAATATCACATACTTCTAATTTAACAAATCCATAACTCTTACAATCAAATTTTATTCTAGTTGTTGAATTAAAAGGATTGGGATAATTCTGATACAACCAATAACTATTCGGAATATTCGAATTCTGATTTTTTACAAAAATTGTTCCCCCATTTGTAGATTTGAAAATCATCGCTTGCTGATTAATCGTACCACCACTCATAAAAAAATTACTACTATCTACCAACGATAAGCCCGCTATATGAATATCGTAATTCAAATAATGAATAATCCAATTAACACCAAAATTTGTTGTCTTGAAGGTAGTTATATTACCAATACCTAAAAAATTATCATAATAATATCCTGCTGCAAATGCAGTACCTGTTGATTTAATCGACTTTATAATTGATGGAATAACACCTATTATGAACGTTACTGAATCCCAATTCTCTCCTCCATCTGTAGTTTTAAATATTTTCGTCCCCAATGTAAAACCATAGGTTTCAATATTAGTATTACCAATTGCTATTCCATTATTAGCATTAAAAAAACATAAATCAGTGATCGATGCAGTATAAGGGAAACTTTTTTTATTCCAATTTAATCCCCCATTTGTTGTTTTATATATAACGCCATATAAACTAATTAACATATTACTATCTGATACATCACCACAAATAAATCCAATGTTTGAATTAATAAACTCCATTCTGTTTAACCTTATTAATGGCTCTACATAATAAGTCATCCAATTAATTCCTCCATTTGTGGTTTTTATGACTCTACTATGTCCAATACTGCTTGAATCTATTATTGCTAACCCATAGTTATAGTTAAAAAAATGTATATCCATTATATATCCAATCGTAGTATCAAAATCTCCAATCTTTACCCAATTACTCCCACCATTAGTAGATTTTAGAAAAACACCCTTGTACCCTTCAACAGAACCATCAATACCAAATGAGTATAAATTGCATTTTATAAAATCTGGTAACTTTAAAAAATAATTAGAATAAGACTTTTTACCTACTTTATATAAATTTTCAGCTCCACCTGAATATACCAACAATGAATCTACAAATTGCAAAGCAGGTAATGCTCTGATTTCAGCAGGATAAAAGGATAATATCCAATTTACACCAGAATTAGTTGTAAAATATAACCTTTCATTAAAAACTCCAAATGTATGACCTGTTGTTACCCCCCTGTTTATATTAAAAAATTCTATTGCACTTGCCAAACCCTGGTGTGGTAGGTAATATGGTATCCATTGAGAGTAAGTAAAATTATAAAATGCTAAAAAAATTAAGATTGTGACCAATCTCTTCATAAAAGTGTAATCTATTTAACTAACACCATTCTTTTCACATCTGAGTATTTTTCTGTTTCCATACGATAAAAATAAACCCCACTTGTTAATTCCTTTTTTGTAGTAGTTATAATATCCCAATTTACTTCATAGACCCCAGCATCTATCTCTTTATTAACAACTTCAGCGATCTCCCTACCAAGCATATCATATATTTTTAACTTCACGAATGTTCTTTCTGGAATTGAAAATTTTATTTTAGTTGTAGAATTAAAAGGATTTGGATAGTTCTGTTCTAATTCATATTTCGAAGGTAGATTTGCAAAAACTTCTTTTACTCCTATTGTTGTTGCTGATTTTAATACAATATAATTTTCAGGGTCAAACAATGCATGTGTCGGTTGACGGTTAAAATAAAATGTAAATAACTGGTTATTACTACTATTGAATACTGTTACCGTAGAATCTGGTCCTGTTGTAAACACAAATCT
>JAOADD010000034.1 GCA_026417495.1 Ignavibacteria bacterium | reverse complement strand
AGAAATAATACAATAAGATATAGGGCAGTACTTGAGATTTAGCTATTCTGTATGATAATAGTAAATTTTATTTAAGGAGTATCATTTTATTTGTTACTGAAGTATTCATCATTTCCATTTTATAAAAATAAATCCCACTTGCTAAATTATTTGCATTAAAGTCTAAAATATATTCTCCTTGAGCCTTGTATTCGTTTAAAAGAATTAAAATTTCTCTACCAACTGCATCAAATAAAGTTATTTTAACATTACTATTCTGTGGTACTTTATAATAAATTTTTGTTGAGGGATTAAAAGGGTTTGGATAATTGAATACTTTTGCTAGATTATTCGTATCTATTACAATACCTGGTGTCGGGATTGTATTAAGAACTTCTTTTAAAACACCCCATAAGTATTTTGTATATGGTACGCAATCTTGTTTATAATACCACCAGAAATATCCACCTACATAATTTTTAGTTGTTACTTTCATTGTGTAGTATCTCCGCATATACTCTTCTTTTTTATTTACCTTTGTTGTACCACATTCACCAATTCCTATTTTTGAATTTGGGAAAATTACCTTTAAGCTGTCAAATACTTTCTGCCAATTAGGCTGATAGTTATTGCAATCATCTTCATAGTATGAGACCCAAACATAATCTATTCCTGTTTTCATATATGAGGGTAGGTAATTATGAATCCAATAAAACATTTCATTCTGTGGATTTTCCCAACATTCGTAGTTATAGTAGAATGTAAGAGCAGTTGTTTTGTTATTAGATTTTAAAATATTATACGCCGAAGATATTTTTTGGATTACATCAGTAGTATTCCCTAACCATTCACCATTAATTTCGTTTCCAAATTCCCAAATATCAACATTATTACCTAAAGTGCTAATATATTCATTTACACGATTTATGTATTGAGTCAAATTATATTGACTAAAAGACCAACTATCAAGTATCTCTCCCATTACATAACTGACTTGATGAATAGTTTGCACAGCGGTATTATAATATGTAGCAGGCATCCATTCATCAAAAACAATTCTAGTAGTCATTTTTTTAGGTAAATTCCGTAATGATGTTCTTATGGCATTTAAATTACTGATGTTATCAATAGTAACCCCATAAACTTTATTTGTATCGGAAGCATTTGAGAATGCAAAATGTGAAAAAATTATTGTTTGTATTAAAATTAGGAGAGAAATAATTCTTTTCATTTTGAAGTGTTATTTAATTTGAGCGGAAAAGAACTTAAATAACTTACTGCAATATTTATTCCCACAAATTTATTTAAAAAATAATATTATTTGTAGAGAGATATTTATTTAAGTCTAAAAATGCGACAGGTTTGTATATTAATAAGACAATAAATGAATGGCAATTACCCCTATGCTCAAGTAAATGAAAATAAAAAAACCCGTTAAACTATTTAAATTTAACGGGTTATAAAAATTTAAAGATATATTCTAAACTATTTGATTAACATCATCTTTCTAATTTCCTTATAATTACCTGCGACCAATTGATAGAAATAGACACCTGATGCAAAATTAGAAGCATTCCATACAACCTCATATGTTCCTGATGTCATATTTTGATTGAGAAGTTGTTGAACTTCTCTTCCAGTCATATCGTAAATTTTTATAGTAACTAAACCGTTGTAATTTTTAGGTATAGTAAATCTTATGTTTGTTGTTGGATTGAATGGATTTGGATAATTTTGTTCAAGCGTTGGAGTATTTAATGCTTTATCTTGATTAAGGTTGTCAACAAGGTTGTTAGTTGGTTCGTTAACAAGTGGAAGCTCAATGTATGAATCTCTTAAATAAATATGATTATCACTTTTAACAAGAACTGGTAATACATAAGGATTTGTTTCTAAGAATGCAGAATCTTGAGGATAGTATGTATCAAGATTAGTTACTACTATTCTTATTTTGCTACCTGGTTGAAATATATGTGCGTGTGAAATTCCATCTATAAGGGTAGTTTTTATTGCTCCAGCTGTATAATTTCTATCGGTATAATTTAATCTAGTAACCATATTTACTGTACCATTTGACCTAACTTCAAATATTTGAAAGTTATATTGGCAAATATTAGCAGTTGCTCTATATTTTAAATTTAATTTCGGAGTACCAATCATTTTTACACTCTTGGTCAAAGGTGCTGTTTCAAAATAAATCTGTTCTTTTTTAAATTTTGATTCAAAAACTGGACCAGTAAATTCATAAAGCACAGCTTCATACATTGTGAGATTATTATCTATAACATTATTTCGAAAATATTTTGTAGAAACCGAAACTGGTGTTTTGTATGTATTTAATTTATTACTATCAGAGAAATAGAATTTTGTACCTGAAACACCTGATATAGGCCAAACAGATGAACTGTCATGTATGAATGACCACATATTATTTATTCTTGGATATGTAGTATAAGCATAGTGAAATCTAGGTCTGGTTAGTATTCCGTTGTCAATACCCCAAATATAATAATAAAACCATTCATTGAAAAAGTTCATATGCCATTGATTCTCAGTCTCTGATGTGTCTCCACCATGTCCCATAACAGCACCGAAGTAAATTCTGAAGTTCGACTTTAATAAAGGAATTGCTTTTATATTTCCTAAGGTATTAAAGAAGTAATCCTGCCAAGAATTTTCTAATAAAATAGGGATTTTATTGTTTGATACAATATTCAAAAAGTCTCTATTTTTCGGGAGTGTAGTAGCAAGTCTACTCCAACTATTATTTTTAGTACCACTTTGATATACCCAATTTCTCATATTTATTACTTCTTGAGTGTAACGAGCATTTTCTTGTGGGTATGAAATTGTCCATAAAAAAGTCATTTTAATACTACCATTTTCAATCCAGCTTGTTGCAAATTCTGGTGAAGCTACTGCAGCAATTATAGAGTTTACCTTTAAGTTACCTCTACTTGCAGCCATAAAGGGTACCATACCTCCTTGAGAGCCTCCCATTATTAAAATCTTGCTTGTATCAAGCCCCGTTGAAAAATCTGTTCTAACAAAATTTACAAACTCAACTAGATCATCTGCTTCAGTAGTGCTGATTAAATTTGATAAACCTGTAGAATTTCCCTGCCCTCGCATACTGTAAGTGTATACTACATAACCATAAGCTGCTTGTGCTCTTGCAAAACCTTCTAATGTTTCTTTTCTATCACCATACCCATGTAGCATTATTACAGCGGGATAACCATTGGGTAAGTAAGGGTTCGGTGCTGCAGGGTAGAATTTAGAACAATCAAGGGTAGCATTATCCCTTAATACTAAAGTGAAATTCTCCGACAAAATTGGTAAATCTGTTAATTCATTCTTGTACGGGGGTAAAAATTTAAATTCATACTTTTCAAGATTTTTTGGTATTTTTATGTTAACCTCCTGAGAGTATGAATTTGAAAATATTATTATTGATATTAATAATATTAGTAAATTTATTTTTTTCATTTAATTATTTTTCCTTTCTTTTTTTAAACTCTAAAAAACCTTTTCAAAATTTCATAAATTTGATAACTCGTAGTTCCATCTCCATATGTATAATCAAACGGTGAATTATCTTTTACTTTAAACTTTTCAGATTCAAGCAGGAATTCTCTAACTCGGTTTTTATCAAAAGGTAAAAGCTTTGCGTTTCGTTCTAATACTTCTGGTCTTTCGGTAACTTTTCTCATTATCCCGCAGGGAATTTTAAAGAATAACGATTCTTCCTGTAAACCACCTGAATCAGTTAGAATTATGTTACTATTTTTTACAATCCCTAACATTTCAAAATAGTCATGTATGGGTTCCTTTATTATTAAGTTTTCAGGAATATATTTTTTGAAAACTTTATGGAAACCTTCTTTTACTAATGGGTTTGGATGAATTATGTGTAAAACATTTTTATCTCTGATATCATTATTTAAAACATTAAATAATATTTTTGCATATTCTGTCACATGATTCCAGTTTTCCCTTCTGTGAAGAGTACTAAGAATATAATTTGATTGATTTGTTTCTTTAATTTTTTTGTTATTCATTAAGTGTATAATAGCGTCATTAATTGTATTTCCTACTATATAATTTTTCTTTGGAGTAATTCCTTCTTTAATCAAATTTTCATAACTAATGTGAGTAGGGCAAAAATTTAAAGACGCAGTTCTTGCAATTGACTCTCTGAAAAATTCTTCAGGGAATGGATTATTCTGGTCGTGAGTTCTTAATCCTGCTTCCACATGGAAAACTGGTATCTGGTTCATAAATGCCCATATTGCCCCTGTATAAGCACTAGCAGTATCACCTTGAACAATAACTCCTGCTATATCTTTTTTATCTATTATTGCATTCTTGCTGTTGAATTTTTCGTTGAAGTCGGTTAGCAAGTGGGAAATAAACTGGTTTAAGTCAGGAGAGCGGTCAGGTAATATATTGCCAGTAATATCTACTTCTATATTCAAATGCTGAAGAATATCAGAAGAAATCTTTTGTTGTGCAGTGTTATATAGTACAGGATAAAATTCTTCTGACTCTTTTAAAATTCTGTGTAAAATAAAAAGTTTAATAATTTCTGGCCTTGTACCAAAAACTATTACTATTACCTTTTTGTTTTTGTAATCTTCTTTTGAAATTTTTTGAATCTCCATATTCTTATAATTTAATTTTTTAATTTTTCATATAGTTTAATAATGGTCTGTTTTATCCCAGATAACTGATTTATCTTTCATCTTTAAATAAAGTTTTATCGCTCTAATTGAAGCGAAGAAATTTATTATATTATCAAGTAATAATCTGAAAACACTGAATATAGAATATTTGAGTCCATACCATTTATAAGTAAAATGCAATCTGTGAAATAACCTAACAATCAAAAATGAGAAACAGAACATAAGCACATACCATAAAGTCGAGTTCATATCAATAACTGGTGGGAAAATACCCCATCCGTATTTAGTATCCAATATGTTTAAAACTGAATATATTAGTCCTAAATAAGAAAATAGAAGAATGAAACTTGAGATTATTCCTTTTCTGTCTCTCATTAAGAAGTATTTCGTTAACCATGAACCTTTCCATTTATGAATTTTCCAATTCTGTAAGTTTATTCCTGCAATCCATCTTGATCTTTGTTTAATTGAACCCCAAAAACTATTTGGGAAATAACTTTGTGTCGCAATCTCTGAATCAGGAGTACCATCACTTTTCATAATTAAGTTAACAAATACAGTCTTAAGTCCTATTTTATGGAACTTCAAACCCATTTCATAATCTTCAGTAAGGTTAGATTCATTAAATATTTTTACATTGTGATTTAAATCACCCGTAATTCTTGAAAAGTTTTCCCAATATTTAGTACTAATTTCAGTTGTATTTATTTTGTTATTTGCTATATCCTCTTTTATAGAGTCAAGATATTTTTTATCATTTGTTTCGAGATAATGGAAAATTTTCCTGTTAAATGCCATGCCCGTTCCTGCAAAAGGAATATATGCACCAAGTGATTGTCTTACAATTAATTCTTTATTATGCATTTCAGCAAATGCATCACAATAAGTTCTGTGGAAGAGTTTTCCTAATTTGCTTTTTATCGGTACTACAGGAATTTGTACAGCATAGTTCCCTTTATAGGAGATCAAATAATTGTAAAGTTTTAATGAATAAGGATGTATAAAATCTTCTGAATCATGAATTAATATTATACTAAATTCAGTATGAGATCTTTCGTAATATTTTATAACATTAAATACATTATTTAAATTATCTGCTTTTGAAGTTGGTCCATTTTTTGGATTTACACACATAATTACTCTTGGGTCTGCACTTGCAAACTTCATAACTTCTTCTTGCGTCTTTTCATCGTTTTGATATACACCTACGAAAATTCTGTAATTTTTATATTGAATCTTATTTAATGCAATTGATAGTGTCCTTCCAATAACTGAATGTTCCTGCCACGCACCAATAACAATAGCAATTGGGGTTTCTTTTGCTTCTCTTATCTCTGATAGTTCTGGAAGTTGTTTTTTGTATTTGCGTCTATATATCCAATAAGATATATCAACTATTAAATCATCAATTCCACTTATGATTAATATAACTGCTACTATCCAGACTATTATTTGTAATATTTCTGCTACCATACGAATTTGTAAAAGTTAAATAATAAACCTGCTTTAAACTGAAAGCTGTTTTCTCTGCTTCCTTGGAAATAGAATTTTTGGGTTGCTTCTACAAATATCGCTGGTAAATACATCGATTTAAAAGTATATGCAACACCACCTCCTAATTCAACATAGTTATTATAATCAAACTTCTTTGAATCTCCAAGTACAGACTGTTTTAAATATGTTTCGAAGTTAGAAATGTTACTTACTTTAAAACTTACAACTTCTCTTAGTGTAATTTGTCCGAAAAAGTTTTCAAACTTATGATCATATAATGCAGCGGAATAAATATCTGTAAAGAAATTTGTATTCGGCTTTTTAGTTCCAAACCTGTCTGAAAAACTTAATATTGGTTTAAAATTAAAACTATTTTTATTGAAATCAATTTCCCTAACATAACCCGCTCTAAGTTCAAAACTCAAATTATCTAAAATGTTATATCTAACAAACCCCCCTACCTCAACATATCTATCATTATAAATATAATTTTTTGTTGTTCTTGTATCAGTGTAAACATCTGTGTATATACCAGCATAAACTCTCTTGACAATTTTATTATTATATCTAAATATTAGATTAGAAATAAAATTTTCCTGGTAAGTATCATATACATTATATGAATATACATCTATAAAATGTTGTTTTCCCGCTTCCGATTCTGCAATTAAATATTCTAATTGTTTCTTTGCGGCTTGAACCTCATCAGGATTTTTAGAATTTTTTTGTACATACTCCAAATATTCTTTTGCTTTATCTTTCTTATTTATCTTTATGTATTCATACGCGAGTTGTAAATAAATCCTTGTATCAGTTGGGTTTTTAGAAATATGATTTTCAAATAAAGATATTGCTTCTAAGTTTTTACCTTCTCGTAATTTTTCGTACGCTAAGTTCAAATTAGAATCACTACTTTGTGAAAATATATTGTTTGTTATAATCGTAAGTATTCCTAATATTATGTATTTTATTAATTTCATTTTTTATTATCGTTTCAAACTTAAACACATATTATTAAATCAAAGTTCAAAATTTATTTTAAAAAATTATTATCATTTTTTAAAGTTTCAAGGTTTTGCTTAATCTTATCGGTGGGTGACGAAACCTTAACACCATTATATCGAACTTGAGCAAGAACTTCAATGAATCTTATATTTTTTATTTGCAATTATTATGCCAAAACCATCGAGCCTTAAATTGTGTTTTTTCAGTAAAATATTTATTTGTTTTATATCTTAGTATGTAATCTAATATAGTTAAATAACTACCAATATAGTATTTTTACTACAAAATTGTTTCATTCATCTCCTATATAACATTTATTGTTTGTTTATAAATTATTCTTAAAAGTTTAGGTATTTTATGAGGAACTAATTTGTATATATATTATAATTAATAAGAAATATTTATTTTTGTATTGGTTATTTTTTTTAAAATTCTGAACTAAATATTTAACTTGAATGTTTTTTTATTTACAATAAAAAATTATTATTATGAAAAGAAATTTAATATCCAGAATTTTTGCAACATTATTTTTTGCAATTGGAATGCTTGCTCTTATTTATTATATATATGAAAAATTCATTTCGACTTCTATATATTCTAAAAATTTAGGTAAAGATGATATTGAACAAAAATATGACACAAACACTGTTCAATATAAGTTCTCTTATAATGGGAAGGGAAATCTAAAACAAATAATACATCTTAATAAAGGAGAAGCCCTTTTTACTACAAACCATAAGGGTGATAATAATTATACAGTTGAATTAAAAACAGCGAATGATTCCTTAATAAAAGTGATATTTAATGTAAATGGAGATTTCAAAGGAAAACAGGTAATTAATGTACCTGAAAATGACGCGTATATATTAGATATCAAGACTGAAGGTGAATGGGAAATTGCGTTTAAATAAAAATTATTTTTCCAATTGTTTTATTCTATTTCTTAATGGCTCACCATAGTTTGGATTTAACTCCAATGCCTTTCTAAAATCAGCAATAGCATTTTTATAATCTTTAATCTTTTCATATGCAATACCGCGATTGTAATATGCTTTAGCTAACATAGGGTCAATTTGTATCGCTTTTGTGTATTCAACAATTGCTTGTTGAGGGTTATCCATCGCTTCGTACACAATTCCTTTATTGAAGTATGCAATAGTGTCATTCGGTTTTAGCTCAATAACCTTGTTGTAATCTGCCAGGGCAAGGTCATACTTCTTTAATCTTTCATAAGCAGTTCCTCTATTCAGATATGCAGAATGGTTATTTGGATTTAATTCTATATATTTATTATAATCTTGAATTGCTTCTTCGTACTTGTGAATATTTTGAAAATGATTTCCTCTATCAAGATATGGACCGGGATTATTCGGGTACTTCTTTATTAAAAGATTTAGATTTTCAAATATTTCAATATTTCTTCTTTTATACATACTATCGCGTGGGATATTATATCCCATATGGTAAGATTGCAAAGAATCTTGATAGGTATAATATCCTTGCCCGTATATGTCTGTGCTGTCGACTCTAACACTGTCCTTTTTTGAAACTGCTGTATCTACATTAATTTTTGTGTTATCAGCGTTTTTATTACAACTAAAAAAAATTATTGAAACTAACAATAGTAATAATAGCAGAATGTTTTTCATTTTTATTATTTTAATTTCAATTATTAACACTTATAATTTTGAAAAAATTCAATTATCTATGACAAATATTTTTATATGAACAATATGCACATTTTTCTTCATCATTTGTTTGTGTGAAAGGAATAGTAGGATTATATATTTCAGATAGTAATTCATTTAGTTTAATGTAAAAATTGTTTTTTTCTTCATCAGTAATATATTCTTCTTTTAGGGGTTGGTAGTTATTATTGTTTTCTCTTGGGTATATTATTGCAGCAATGAAATTTTCTCTTTCCATTAGTTTCGAAAGAACATATAAATAATAAAATATTTGAAAACTGTCTTTGTATTTTGTATCGGAGAAAATTTTATTGAAGAACTCGTTATATTCATCAGGTTTAAGAGCTTTAAAGTTTTTACTACCAGTTTTATAATCTATAATTCTTACTTGATTATTTATTCTATCTATTCTATCTACAAATCCCTTAAGTATTATTGTTTTATCGGAATTGTTAAATAATTTCATTTTAAAAGGAAATTCGATTTTTTTCTCTAATTCAAGTATTTCTATTGGAGTAATGTTACTATCTACCTTTAAAGTATTTTTTACAAATTCTTTGATCACATTTTTAATAACATTGTTTTTCCCTGAATATTCAAAGTAAATATTTTTTTTGTATTGACTCGATATAGTATTTATTGCATCATTAAATACTTGATTAAATTTATCCTCAAAAAATTTGGAATCAAGTAGACTTTTTATTTCATCTTTATTTATAATTTTACCAATATATGGTTCGTAAATAAGCTCCATAATTTTATGAAATATACTCCCGATTAATGCTTCATCTAATTCTTCTTTCGCAGTTTCTAATTCTTCTAGCTCAATGACTATCTCAAAATAGAACTTTAATTTACAATCAATATATGTTATCAAACTTGTAGGGGATAAATGGGAAATTGCATTTAAAATATCTAATACAGGTTCGGTCTTTTCTACGACTATTGGTTTTATCTGAATAGGAGGGATTTTAAAAGAGAGTATTTGATGATTTAATTTATGTGATTTGAAAATATCTTTCTCTATTTGAAGTATGAAGCGACTTTTTTCTTTTGAATAGTTACTAATTTCTGTATCATAAAGCAAAAAAACATTTTTCGCTCTTTGGATTAGTCTGTAGAAAAAGTATGATTCTATTTTTGATTTATCTTCATATACTGGTAAACCAAATGTCTTTCTTATACTATAAGGAATAAAACTATATTCATAACTTGTAGAAGGTAGTATCCCTTCGTTTAAGGATAATATAAATACATTTTCAAAGTCTAGGTTTCTTGATTCAAGTAATCCCATAACCTGTAATCCTTTAATTGGCTCACCTGTAAAAGGAATGTGCATTTTTTTGCAAATGTTAATAATAATATTGAGTGCAGTTTCAAAAGTTAACTGGAATTTAAATTTTGTTATTAACTGTTTTAATCTCTCAAACTCAATATAGAACTGGGAGATATATTCAAACTGGAATTTTTTGTAATATTCATCTACTGATTTTTCAATTCTTCTTATTATAGAAAGTATTATACTATCAAGATATTCAAAAAAATGCACTACATCTGAACTTATATTAACAAATATTCTTGAAATAATTTCAACCATTTCTTCTTTCATTGAATCATTAAGAATTTCTGATATTTCTTCATCTTCAATTATTGATGAGTATATGATATTCTTCTGATTAATTAAATTAATAATTCTGAAAACAATACTAATATCAGAAAATCTTATATAAGGATGTAATAAAATTCTTTCAATGTCTTTATAATAAAATAAAGTCCTACTATCTTTCTTAATAGAATTTTTATGTAAATCCTTTAACAATAATAGTAGTGAATATAATTGTGTATCTTTAAAAGGAAAACCAATCGTTACATTGAACTCTTTAATTTCATCGGGGATTGAGTATAACACTTGTAATATATTTGATTCATCAGGCAATATAACAGCAGTATTATTTAATTCTTCCTGCTTATTATTAATTAAAAAATTGCCTAATAAACTACCAAGTGCTTTCACCATACCTGTTTGTAGTGGAGCTCCAATTATAGATATCTGTTTATCTTTAGCTGTTAGACTTTTTGAATCAATAAGATGTATAAATTCTTTTTCATCTAACTTGTTTTTTTCAATAAATGATTTAAATCTTTCAATTGATTTTTTTAAGAAATATCCTGCTTCGTGATACTCATTTTCTAAGTAATAATTATCAATGTCAAAATATAATTCAGCTTTCCCATTCCCTATTAAATGTAAAATAATTTCTTCTTCTGATTTTGAGAGTGCGTAAAAACCTGCAAATATTATTTTTCCCTTGTGAATTTCTTTTCCTTTGTTTAGAGAGTTATATAATTCCCGAAATGCTAATCCTTCATATCCAATTTTTTTTGATTTTAAATAATTACTATAATCAATATAAATTTTGCCAAGAGCTTCCCATGTTTTTAGGAAATTTTGCTTTTCAGTTGTATTCTCACTTTCTATTGATTGCCAGAATTTTTTGTATTCTTCTGGTAATTCTGTTGGGAATTCAACTTCTATCTGCTTAAAGTCTTTTATGTGCTTGAAAATTCTGCTTGAATCAACTAAGTATCTATCTATTATATCGAAATCTTTAATAATTATTTCTCCCCAATAAATAAATTCATCAAATGTTTCATTTGGAAAGTATTTCAAATATATATTGTATAATTCAAATGATAGGGTTAATAAATCTTTTATTTCAATCCCAGAGTATTTTGTCATAAAATCCGTTAAACTTAATATTTCTGGGCTCCAGCATGGTGATTTTAAATATTTTGAGAATTGATTTCTAAAGTATAAACCAGCTCTTCGAGATGGAAATACTATAGTTATATTTGAAAAATTAGTGTATTTTTCTGTAATATTTTTTGCTACTTCATTAAGAAATGTTTCCATAACAATTTTTTCTCTCAATTAGAGTTTTAAAGTCTTAATATCATCTGTTATATAAATTATGTATTTTTCGATTACTTTGTATCCTGCTTCAGATAGAATGTTTTCATATTTATTAATTTGAGTAATATGTTCTTTTGATTCCTGCCCGATTTTGAATTCGATCAACTTGACATTATTTCCGTTTATCATAATTCTGTCAGGTCTTATTACAATATTTTCAGGGGTAATTATTTCTGCTTCGGTCATTACATAATAATTTTTGTCGAAAATTAATTTGAATTCTTCTCTATTTGAAAATTGGAATATTTTTTCTTTTATGTATTCAGCTTCTTGATTATCAATATTTCCACGTAAAATTTCATTTTCCAAAATATTTTCAATATCTTCTAAATTTATTAATTGTGATAATACTTTATGGATTTTTATGCCTCTTTGAATTTTATTGTAATTTTCTTTCCATGGCATGTTTTCCAAATCCGATGTTTTGATAATTATATTCTTATACCATTGAGATGATACGAAAGTTATTTCTGATGGTAATAACTTCGGTTCTTTTATTTCGATGTTTTCCTTTGTTTCAGATAAAACACCTTTTGAATATGTTTTTATAATGTAATTATTTATAGTTTCTTGTTCCGTTTTATTGAAAAATTCAGGGATATTATTTAACTGTTGTATTTTTGATTTTACAATATCATTTATTGTTTTACCTATTTTCTTATGTGATATTACAAAAAGTGCTTCTTCTGCTCTTGTGAAAGCGACATATAGCAAATTTAAATTATCAATAAGTGTTAGATCATTTTCTAAATAGTAATCTTCTGAAAAAAAAGAATTAGTTAAATAATTAACTCCGAGTACTGGATAAGCTGGAAACTTATTAAAAGGTTCTTCATTTGATGATACCCAAATAATATCTCTTCCACTTTTTAGTTGAATTTCCCAATTTGCATAGGGAATAATTATTATTTTATTTTGTAAACCCTTAATTTTATGAATCGTACTAATTTTTATTGCGTCTGTATTTTCAGGAGCAGAAACGCTGAAAAGTGAACTGTTCTCGTCATCTTTCTTACTCTCAAACCAATTTAAAAAACTTTTTATATCGTTTGGGTTATTTCTGCAGTATTCTTTAACAATATCAATAAACTTTGTTAGATAAAGGTCTGCTTTATCGTTTAAGCGGAAAATTCTTACCAAATTTTCAACAAGTTCATAAATATTAAAGTTGTATAAAAACGATGGTAGATAATGTCTATCTACAGATTTTAATTCAGCAGGAATATAATTCTCAATGCTTCCCTGATTTTTTTCGTTTGAATTTGAATCTTTACATATTGTAAAAATAGTATGAGTGGTTAGGGAATTAAATTGAATAAATTGTAAATAATCATTTATAAATTCAGCAAAGGAAAGATAATCTTTCTGATTAACTATAAATTTTAATATACTATAAAGTAAGCTTACTTTTGAAGAATTTAAAATATTTAACGAATCAGGAGAAATTACATCCCAACCAGAATCAATAAGCGACTTTGCTATTTTTATTCCTTCTCTACTTTTACGAATTAGTATAGTTATATCAGATTTTCTATAACCTTTATTCAGAACTTCTGTGATAATTGATTTCAGTCTTTCTAATATTATATCTTCTAATGATAAATTATTTTCTACTTCGTTATTTTCGGTATTCAAACTATAAACATCAGATACCTTTTCAATTAATGCTATATTTACATAACCTGTTTTACCAATACCAATTTTTTTAACTTTTTGACTAACATTACCATATGAACTGTTATAAAGGTTTTTACCTTTTTGCGAATTAATTGTATAATCTGTTTCTTTTAGAATATCTTTGAAAAATTCATTATTAAATGCAACGATTGATTCCAGGCTTCTATAATTTGTGTTTAATTGTATTTCTTTAATTTTATTTTTGAATTTAGATAAGTCATTATGAACATCCTCTAAAATTAGGTTCATATTTCCCTCTCGCCATCTGTATATTGTTTGTTTTGGGTCTCCGACAACAAGAGATAAGTTCCCTTGACTTAATGATTCAATTAAAAGGGATTTGATTATTTCCCATTGAAATGTCGATGTATCCTGAAATTCGTCAATTAAAAAATTATTATATGTGGTACCAATTTTTTCTAATATAAATGATGAATTATCTTTTGTTACACAAGATCTTAATCTTCTTGCAATATTGCTATATAAGATAACATTTTCTTCATTTTCGTAATTTTTTAAAATCTGTATTAAATCACTGAATATTCCAAATACATATATATTATCCAAAACTATTTTACTGGAAATATATTTCTTATTATTTTTTTCAAGATATGAAATTAACGCTTGATATATATCTCTCAATCCTGAATTAAGGCATTCTGATATAACTTCTTTTTTAGGTGAATTTTTTGTATACCATTTATCATCATTTATTAGCGCTTCTTTATTAATAACATTTTCTAATGCCTGTATGTTCTTATTATCTTTCAGTTTTATAATTCTTGCAGGTATGCTTGTGCGACTTTTTCCTGAAAAATCTTCAACTGATAAATTAAATTTTTTTAATATCTCTTCCGTTTCAGCAACTTTTGTATCTATAAATTCTTGAAAATCATCTCTTATCTTTTCTAACTCTTTGATAAAATTGTTTATACTTTCTCTGTTGTCATTAGTTATAAGTTGATTCCTGAATTTTCTTTCCCAATATCTATCTCTAAAAATTTCTGCACCAATTTTACTAATAGGGAAATCAAGATTCCAACTTTTCCCTTCTGTTAGTTTGTGAAGTAAAAATTTATTGAGATATGCTAAAAGAGTCGGTTCATTTAATGCTTCTTTCCATAAAAGTTTTATCATTTCAAAGAGAACTTTCTCTTCATCCATTTCTATCTCATAATTCCCCGATAGCATTAATTCTTTTGAAAATGAACGTAGTATTCTTGAAAAGAAAGAATCTATTGTTGTAATACTAAAACCCGTGTATTCGTAAAGAATTCTATTTATAATTTCTTTTGCTGTATCTTTAATTTGATATTCTGATAAACCCATGCTTTTAAGTTCTGTGATAATTTCTGTTATTTTTTCATCTTGTTCCTTTTCAAAATTAGAGAGAGAAAATAGGTAATCTATTATCCTATTTTTCATTTCCTCTGTTGCCTTATTGGTAAAAGTAACAGCAATTATGTTTCTGAAATAAGTGGGATATTTAAAACAAAGCAATATGTATTCCTTTGCTAAAGAGTGCGTTTTACCGCTCCCTGCGGATGATATATAAATTTTGAAAGGCAAATTTAAGTTACTTAAACACTAACTTAAAAAAGTGACTTTGGTATTTTTTTGAAAAATTTAAGAAACTTTTATCTATAAGCTAACTCTTACATAATATACTGTATTACCTTTAAGACCTATAAATGAAATAGTACCATCTTTTTTGTTAAGTTTAAAATTTGAAATTTGATCATAAGAACCAGTTATCGCTTTACTATTTTTATATAGCTTAAAACTATTTTTTGAATCGGATGTAGTCTTATTCCCTAAATAGAAGAAATCATTCTTATATACTTCTAAATTCCATATTGAATCAAAATAATCACAGTTAAAATAATCAGAAACAATAGTATGCTTTGCTGAACTATCCATCATAACAAAAGCATAATTTCCTTTTTCGTTAAAAACAATGAAATCAACCATACCTTCCATATAGGAATATGGGATGCTAGCATATGGACCGAGTTTTTTGTCACCTATATGAACATAGAAATTATCTTCAGCTTCATTTTCATTATTGTAAATTACCCCCAGGAATGCAATTTCATTTTTTGGAGTGATACATATATTTAATATTGAACTATAGTTGTAAGTATGTTCTACATTACCGATTATAAGAATTTCTTTATCCTCTTTAGTACCAATATATACAGGTGTACCATCTTGTAAAAAGTTTAAGCGATAAACATTATCATACTTTTTATTTTCTTTACCATCAATTACAACTCTTGCATAAGATTTTCCATCAGGGGTAGTATCAGTTGCTATATAAGCAATTTTATCAGTTGGTGTGAAAGTAAGATTGTAAATATATCCATTGTAAACTTTTCCTGGTTTTTCACCCTCAATTATAAATTGTGAATTGTATTCATTTTTTGAATCGGTTGAACCAATGTAAATAGGAGTATTATCAGGTTTGAAGATTATAGGTCCCAATGTTGCATTAAACTTTTTATATTCTTTTTTCCCTTGTACAAGAAAGCCATATTGATTGGAGCCTTCATTAACAATAGCGTGATAGCATATGTTTCCTTTCAAGTCTTCATAAGTTAGATATTCTCTTATGGAATTATATTTTTTTTGTTCTTCATTTCCTATTACAAGGAAAGTCCGTCCTTCATTTTCAGCAATGTAATAGGGCTCTCCATTTTTTGTAAATCCTAATTCATATTCTGGTTCGTAAACATAATCTTCATCAATTTTTGAAAGGTAAATATTATTATATTTTTTACCATAATTAAATTTATTTGTCTTTGTATTATAACTTACAAGAAAAGATGAATTACCCTCTTTAGCAATGAAGTAAATTACATCTCCGTATTTTGAAAGTGAATACGAAATAAAATCAAATTCGAGCACTTCTTTGCCATTAATTAAAAAATAATATTTCGTTACATCTGTTTGATTGTCATAATTGTATGTAACAGAATAATAATTACCATTTTTATCAAATTGAATGTTGTATATAGATATATAAGTATACCTTCTTGAATTTCCTTTATTGCTAATTAAATAATATTTTCCTTCTTCATCATATTCACTATATACATAAGTTTTTGTATCTTCATTGTATTGTAAATCGTAAATATTTATGTCGTTATTTTCTAATTTAAGAAATTCAAATTCTTCAACCTTTTGAGAAAACAATGAATTTATAAATAGAAAACTAATGATTGCAAAGATAATTTTTTTCATTTTATGTTTTTTACTTTTGAAAAATATTTTTTATGTTAATAAAGTATGAAAAGTTTTCTAATATTAAAATATAAAAACAGTTATTTAATAAAAATAATTCTTGGAAAAGAAATCATAATAAATTTATACAGGATTCAAAAATTAAAATTATTAATAAAATAATACATTAGTTTACTAGTGGAGTTTTTATAGATTTGATATTTTAAAATTATTAACATTCTTCTATTAATATCATTAATGCGCTTTTAACAATTAGATACTTCCCCTGAAAATATTATTCTATCTAATGTAAGAAACTATATAGCTACTGCGTATAATTCTATTCGTTGTATCCATTTGCTGTGGTAAAAATCACTAATTGAAGGAAAAAAATTTTAAAAAACAGTAAAAAACGCGTTTTTTGTAATTTTATATATTTTAATTAATAGGTTGTTTTATTTTATTCAATAATTTTATTTAATAAACAACATACGCTTTGTATCCATAAACTCACCTGCCTGCAGTTTATAAAAATAAACTCCGCTTGAGTATTTGGAAGCATTCCATTCAACTTCATACGAACCAGCAGAGAGTGTTTCATTCACAAGTGTTTCTACTTCTCTACCAAGTGCATCGTATATTTTCAATGTTATAAAATCTGATTTTGGTAAATCAAATTTTATTTTTGTTATTGGATTAAACGGATTCGGATAGTTTTGGTACAAATGGAATTCATTAGGTATATTGGATGAAATATTTTTAATATTGCCGATTATTTCCTGATAAGAACGACGCCAGACGGAATAGCTATAAATTGTATAAGATGCTGCAAAAATAAAATCATTTGCAATTAAAAGTGCTCGAATAGACGTATTAGGATAAAACCCTTCATTTCTTTGTATCCAGTTTGAACCATAGTTTCTGGAAAGGTATACACCAAACCCATAAGTCCCAGCAAAAATATTATTCCCGCTGGTGGCAAGTGATAAAATAGCTTTATTATTCAAAGAGGTCTGTGTCCAGTTTACTCCATTGTTTGTAGAAAAATGTACACCAGTGTAGTATGTACCGGCAAAAATATATTCATTGGAGATGGCGAGCGATCGAATATCTTCATAACTCAAAGCAATTTCCGTCCAATTTGACCCGTAGTTTACGGAAAGAAATAGACCACCATTTGTCCCAGCAAAAATATTATTTCCACTAATAGCAAATGCGTAAACATTTCGATTATTCAAGTCAGTCTGCGCCCAGTTTGTACCATTGTCTGTAGAAAGAAATACACCATTATTATTTGTCCCAGCAAGAATATAATTTCCATTGATAGCAATACAGTTAACCCATTGATTATTCAACGCAGTCTGTGTCCAGTTTATACCATAGTTTGTGGAACGATATACACCATCATACGACCCAACAAAAAAATGACTCCCACTGATGGCTAATGTGATAATAGGTAGATTAGCTAAAGCTATTTGAGACCAATTAAGTCCATAATCTGTAGATCGATATAAACCAGGATTAGCTCCAACATAAATATTGTTCCCGCTGATAACTAATGAATTTGGATTAATCCCATACAGTGGTAATGGATACCATTGGCTGTAGCAAACGCTTGTGAGTAATAGTAAAGGGGTTAAAACAACACTTAAAAAAGAAATTAGTTTTTTCATAATTTTATTTACTTAAGTTAATAGGATATTTTTTTATTTAATTAGCAACATTCGTTTTGTATCCATAAACTCATCAGCCTGCAGTCTGTAAAAATAGACACCACTTGAGTATTTGGAAGCGTTCCATTCAACTTCGTACGAACCAGAAGGTAGTGTTTTATTTACCAGTGTTTCTACCTCTCGACCAAGTGCATCGTATATTTTCAATGTTATAAAATCTGATTTTGGTAAATCAAATTTTATTTTTGTTGTTGGATTAAAAGGGTTTGGATAATTTTGATATAATTCAAACCTCGAAGGTATTTCAGTAGAAATATTTTTTATCCCAATTATTTCCTGATACGAGCGACGCCACACGGAATTACGATAAGTACCAGCAAAAATAAAATTATTTGCAATTAAGAGTGAAGAAATAGATGGGTTAGGGTAAAACCCTTGATTTTTTTGTATCCAGCTTGTTCCGTTATTGGTGGAGAGATATACACCACTGCCAGATGTTCCCGCAAAGATATAATTTCCACTTATGGCAAGTGAATAAACAGATTGATTATTCAACGCGGTCTGCGTCCAGTTTATGCCGTTGTTGGTGGAGAGATATACACCATTGCCAGATGTTCCCGCAAAGATATAATTTCCACTTATGGCAAGTGAGTAAACGGTTTTATTATTCAACTCCGTCTGCGTCCAGCTTATTCCGTTACTATTGGAGCGGTATACACC
>JAOADD010000004.1 GCA_026417495.1 Ignavibacteria bacterium | reverse complement strand
AGATGTGTATAAGAGACAGGATATATTGATATGTATTTGTATTTATAAAGAAAGCATTAACCCGAAGAAACTAATTAGAAATAGGTATGAAGTACATTCACCAAGAGATAACAGATTAATTTTATGTTGTAATTTTAACGAGAGCAATACCAACCAAGTATTTGACAAAACCCCTAATGATTATTGGCCTAAGTATCACGGTGGGGTTAATAGAGTCTTGGATAAACCCACATTGCTATGGCAAACATCAAAACAAACAGGGCATTTAAAAACAAATACTGTATTCAAAAGAATTAATAATGGAATTGCGAGATTAAATAATAGTCTTTTTAATAAAAAATCATCATTTACAATACAATGTGATTTTAAGATTGATTCTTTAAGTTATTTTAATATAAATCCTTCTGGAAAACAGATAACCCCATTCTTTATTAGTAGATGTGGATTGGATTATAAAGCGGAGTTTAAGGATAACAATTTTTACTTACAATTTATGGATGAGTATAGAAAGTTCTTTCATTTTATCCCTTATGATTCTATTGATAAATTCAACTGGAACCGTATTACTTTAGTTTATAATTTGGAAAATTGCCTCACTTATGTTTACCTAAATGGTGAGCTAATCATTAAACCTGAACAACTTCCAATTGATATTGATATTACAGAAAATTATATGGGTATATCATTTAGTTATAAACATTACTACTCTGACCCACGATTTTTTGAAGCCGATACTTATATAGATAATATCAAGATATATAACCGTATCATTTTGCCTGAAGAAGTATACAGTGAAAATTCTAATGGATTAATTGCATATTGGACATTTGAAAACCATGATAATAATATTACTCTTGACGAAGTGAATAGAACTCCATTAATTTTATTTGAACCCTTTGAATTAATTTGTGAAGAAACGGGCTTACGTAATCAATAGTTAAAATCACTTTATTATGAGTAAAGAGTTTTATTAAACAATAAACTTTTATTAATATATATTAGATGTAACTAAATTCCTATATTGAAGATATATTTTTAGATTTAATAACAATTCTTAAATGAAATACCCTCTTTAAATTTTTAGCTTTATAAATTGAAACCTATATTGGGTATGTTATTCCTTAATGAATTCTTCGTGCTTTTGCTTGGTCTCTTTTTTGTATGTTTCAGGGACTAAACTTTTTATGTAGCTGTAAAGCTCTTCCAAATCCTTTTTATATTTTTCCTCAGGAAAGTATGGACTCTCATAAACTTTGGGTGGTTGGTCTAAATTTGGATTTGGATTCGGTACAATAATTTTTACTTTCTCCAAATCACCCCCAATTGGTCTCTTACCCTCTGGTAAGGTAGGGATATTAATTTCTAATATTTTACTCTTTGCTATTGATTCATTTAATTTTTTCATTTGTTCACTGGTTATAGAAAACTTGTATTCAAAAGTTTTTGTACCCTCCATTGGAAATGTATAAATGTATTCACAGTTACCATTTGAGTTTATAATGATTTTATATGAGTATTGATACTTGGGTGGCAAAGGTCCTGATTCATATTCATAAGTTAGTACATCCCAATTATTCGTTGTTTTTACAGATGAACAGTTAAAATTCATTAAGAATAATGGAATTAATATTAAGTATTTCATTGTTATAGATTAAGTTTATGATTGTAATATAATAAAAAAGAAAAATAAATTGAATCAATTTATAATAGTAGTTATCTTAAAAAATGATGTCTAAATTAGTTAAGTATATTATTTTTTATTACCTACTTATATTTTCAGGATGTTCAATTTTTAATGAAAGAGAAACCTATGAAGCTGGAATAAATATTAAATTATTACCTCCACAGAATGGGATATATCATGGAGTAACTCCAGGTATCGATGATAAAAGCATAGAGGAATCCGAGAAAATAATTGAAGAATATGTAAAGCTTTCAAATTCTAAGCCAGTATGGATTTGTTTTTCTAATCATTGGTTTGATGGGATAAAATTTCCTGCTGAAAAGGTAAAACTGATATGGAATATGGGTTATATCCCATATATTAGAGTTATGCCATGGTCAAAATTTTCGGAAGGGGTAATTGATGAAAAGTATTCTCTTTTTAGAATTATTGAAGGGGAATATGATTATTATATTTCTATTTGGGCTTATGAAGCGAGGAATTCAGGAATTCCGATTTTGATAGATTTTTGTCCTGAAATGAATGGAAATTGGTTCCCCTGGAGTGGAATTTTAAACGGAGGTTCAAACGCTGATTTCTATGGAAATAAATCATATCCTGATGGCCCCGAAAGATATATTGATGCTTATAAGCACTTTATAAGTATTTTTAGAAGACTCAATGCGAATAACATTACATGGGTATTTCATCCGAACTATAATTCGAACCCTGATGAAGAGTGGAATTCTATGAAATATTATTATCTTGGTGATGATTGTATTGATTGGATTGGGATTAGTGTTTATGGTGCACAAAAACCAACTGATGTTTGGATTGATTTTGATACTACAATGGATTCAGCATATAAAGAGATGGTAATGATTGGTAGGAACAAGGCGTATGCAATTTTAGAGTTTGGAGTTATAGAAACTCAAGACCCATATAGAAAAGCTAACTGGTTAAAATCAGCATTTCAAAGTATTACTTCAGGAAAGTACCCACTTTTAAAAGCAATTTCCTATTGGCATTCAAAATGGGAAAATAGGGATGGTAGCATTTCAGATATGTGTATTAATTCATCTTTTTACTCCTTAAGGTCATTTAGAGAAGGAATTAAAGATACAATTTTTAAATCATCCCCAACATTTTTAATTTGGGAATGAATGATTTTTTAGATAATGAATTTTATTGTTCATATTATTGTATTATTCTTTGAGTATTAATTAATTTTTAATTTTTACAAATTAAAACCAAATTTATCGAAAGTAACATTTATATATTTTGCAAAGTTTAATTAAATATAAACGAGGTGATAAAGTAAGAGTCATGAAAATAAATGCAGGGAAGAAATCTTTGCAAAGATTATTATCAATTGGTATTGTTCCTGGTAATATCATTGAGGTAAAAAGAGTTTCTTCGCTTGGTGGTCCAGTTTTAGTTTCTTATCAAGGTTCTGAAATTGCAATAGGGTTTGGTCTTGCTTCAAAAGTAATAGTAGAAAAGGCAAAATAATTTTTTGATGTCAAAAACAATATTATTAGTTGGTCAACCTAATTGTGGAAAAAGCACTATCTTTAATTATATAGTTGGATATAAGTCAATTGCGTCAAATTTTCCTGGAATTACAGTAAAATATTCAAAAGGGGAAATTATTCTTAATGAAATTACAAAGGAAACTGCAACAGTAATTGATTTGCCAGGTACATATTCTTTACAAACAACAGATGAAGCAGAGCTTGAAGCTGTAAAATATATAATGTCATTTACTGAAAATGTAGTAATTATAAATATAATAGATGCTTCCACTCTTTCACGAAGTTTAGAATTAACATTACAATTACTAGAACTTGGTGTTCCGATGTTAGTTGTATTAAATATGATTGACGAAGCAGAAAGAAAAGGATTAAGAATAGATGATACTAAACTTAGTAAAATTCTTGGGGTTCCAGTAATTAAAACTGTTGGGAAGAAAGGATTCGGAGTATATGAAGTATTTCAGGAAGCAGCTAAGTTGATGTCTGGAACACCAATCAAAAAGAATCAATCTACAACTGTAAAATATTCAGCAAATATAGAAAATACTATTGCTGAAATCATTAACATTTTAGAAGAATATAATATACCATCAAGATGGAGTTACAGATTTTTGGCGACGAAAATTTTTGAGCGTGATAAAATCGTATTTAATTTTTTAGAAGAGGCTTTGCTGAATAATGAAAAAAGTAAATTAGATATACGGACGTCTGAAGTGAAATCAGATATTAAATTAAAAAAAATTTTTAGCGATTTAGAAAAATGCATTTTAAAAGTTGAAAAGTTATTTGGAGAGGAATCAAATATAATAATTTCATCAGCACGGCATAGCACATCTCTTAATATTTTTGAAGAAGTAACATCGGTAGGGAAAAAAATAAAAAAAGATTTTAGAACCAAAATAGATGATGTGCTTATGCATCCATTTTTTGGTTATGTATCACTTGGTATAATACTCTATATTTCCTTCTGGATTATTTTCAAAGTAGGTAACCTATTAGAACCTTTGTTTCTTGAGAAGGCAGAAAAATTTGTAAATTATTTCGCAAATTTATTTGGTGAAGAATCTATACTTTTTTCAGTTTCTAATGGATTAATTATGGGTTTTGGTGGTGGTTTAGGCATCGTTATACCATATTTGCTACCTTTTTTTATTTTACTTTCTTTTCTTGAGGATACAGGGTATCTTGCAAGGATAGCATATTTAACAGATAATATAATGCACAAAATTGGTCTACATGGTCTTTCTATAGTTCCAATTATTTTTGGTTATGGATGCACGGTACCCGCTATTCTTGCAACGAGAATTTTAAAGTCTCCAAGAGATAAACTTATTACTGCTACACTTACAACTTTTATTCCTTGTTCTGCTAGAATGATTGTGATATTTGGTTTAGTTGGATTTTTTATTTCTATCAAAGCAGCAATTTTGATTTATATTTTAAATATTGTAATTATAGGTATTTTGGGAAAATTTATTTCTAAGGCAATCCCAGAAGTTAGTCCAGGTTTAGTATTGGAAATTCCTAAATATCATCTACCTTCTATAAATTTACTCTTAAAGAAAACTTGGTTTAGACTAAAAGAATTTGTTTTTGTTGCAATTCCATTATTAATCGTTGGTAGTATTATACTTGAATTGGTTAATTATTTTGATTGGACTAGTTCAATAAATAATTTTCTTTCTCCATTTACATCTAATATTTTAGGATTGCCAGTAGCTCTCGGTGTTACTTTGCTTTTTGGAATTATGAGAAAAGAACTTGCTCTCATTTTACTCTTTTCTGCACTTGGTACCAAAAATGTTGCTGATGTGATGAGTATTAACCAGATTTTTACTTTTACAGTATTTGTTACTTTCTATATACCTTGCTTAGCAACCTTTGCTGCACTTGCAAAGGAACTTGCAATTAAATATGCCTTTTTAATAATGTTTGCAAGTTTTATTCTAGCAACTTTTCTTGCAGTAATTATAAGATTCATTAGTGGACTTTTTTGATTAGGAAATTTTAAATTAAATGGATTATTCAAATAATAAAGGGGATAAAAGAGCTTTAAAAGTATTAATATATACCTCTATATTTATTTTTGTGCTATGGTGTATAAAAATAATAGAATTAATCTTTGGTGTAGAATTTTATCAAGCGGGAATTTACCCAAGAAAATTAAATGGTATTTTGGGGATTATCACATCACCATTACTTCATTCAGACTTTTCACATTTGATATCAAACACAGGAACACTATTTGTGTTAATGTTTACTTTGTTCTATTCTTATAAGAAATCAGCTTTATATGTTACAATAATTATTTGGGTGATTACAGGGCTTTCAGTTTGGATTTTTGGTAGGCAAGCATATCATATTGGTTCAAGTGGTATTTTATATGGGTATTTATCTTATCTTTTCTTTTTGGGAATTTTTAGAAAAGAACCAAAAGCAATTGCAATTTCTTTATTAATTACTTTTTTATATGGTGGTTTGGTATGGGGTATTTTGCCTACAAAACCAGAAATATCCTTTGAATCTCATCTTGCAGGATTCTTTTCAGGATTATTTTGTGCCATAATATTTAGAAACTTTGATGATTATGAACGGAAGTATGAATGGGAAGAGGAGGATGATTATGATGAAGAAAGTTCTGAAGAAGAAGCAGAGGATAACAATATTGATAATGATTTTAATGATTTTAGTAAAAACTAAAATAAATAATATAATTTTATGAAGTTAAAAAATTATTGGAGTAATTTTTTATCATTAAAGAAAAATAAAATTATATTTATTGCTACAATCATTTCTTTGTTTATTGTGCTTTTTTTGTTTTCCAAATTTCTTTTATATATAGAGGCA
>JAOADD010000010.1 GCA_026417495.1 Ignavibacteria bacterium | reverse complement strand
TATCTTTTATCAAATCTGCAAATTTAAAACTTATTTCTCCTGATTGTTTAACACCAAAAAACTCACCTGGACCTCTAATTTCCATATCTGTTTCAGCAATTTTGAAACCATCATTTGACTTACTCATTATTTCAAGCCGTTTGCTATTTACATCGTAAGGTTCTTTTGTAATTAAAATGCAATAAGATTGTTCTGCACCTCTACCAACTCTACCTCTTAATTGATGCAATTGGGAAAGTCCAAATCTATGGGCATCTTCAATAATCATCACTGATGCATTCGGAACATCAATTCCAACTTCAATCACTGTAGTTGAGACAAGTATATTTACTTTTCCTTTTTTGAAATCATTCATAATTTCTTCTCTATCAACATCATTCATCCTGCCATGTATCATTTGAACATTAAAATCTGGAAATATTTTATCTTTTAAAGCAAGATAATTCTCTTCTGCGGATTTCAAATCAAGTTTTTCGGACTCTTCAATTATTGGATATACTATATATATTTGTCTACCTTTTGATATTTCATTTCTGATGAAATTATAGACTTCTTTTTTTTGATTATCTGTTTTTATCAATGTTTTTATATCTTTTCTTCCTTTCGGTAACTCATCTATAATTGAGATATCAAGATCACCATATACTGTTAGGGAAAGTGTTCTTGGTATTGGAGTTGCAGTCATTACAAGTACATCAGGATTTAATCCTTTTTCTTTTAACTTAGCCCTTTGCAAAACTCCAAATTTATGTTGTTCATCAATAATTGCTAAACCAAGATTATTATATTCTACATTTTCCTGTATGAGAGCATGCGTTCCGATAATTATTGAGATATTCCCATTTTTTATATCATTAAGTATTTTCTCCCTCAACTTTTTACCTTGACCACCTATTAGAAGAGTAACCTTTATGTGAGAATTTGAAATCTTGTTAAACTTATCAATAAATTCACTCACCGTTTTATAATGTTGGTTCGCTAGCAATTCAGTTGGACACATTAGAGCAGCTTGATAACCATTAGCTACAGAAACAAGCATAGCAAAAATCGAAACGATGGTCTTTCCACTGCCTACATCACCTTGTAATAAACGGTTCATAATTTTGTCTGATTTCATATCAAGATAAATCTCATTCATAACCCTTTTTTGTGCAGATGTAAGTTCAAAATCTAAACATTTCTTAAAATTTTCTACGGTTTGTTTTATATCCTTATTAAATGCAATACCTTTACTCTCCAGTTTTATAAAATTCTTCTTTAACGCAAGAATTAATTCAAGGTAAAATAACTCATCAAAAGCGCACCTTCTTCTGCTAAGTTCTGCTTCTTCAAATTCGTTTGGGAAATTTAGTTTAATTTTCGCTTTTTTAAGTGGTAGCAATTTCTCCTGCAATAGAATCTCTTCGGGTAAAGTTTCTTTTATTACTTCAAGATTAGTTTCAACAAAAATTTTATAAAAGGAGAAATATAATATTTTTGTTAATGTCAATGGTTTAATAAAAGTCTTTTTTAACTCACACGATAATTCATAAATCGGAAAAATTTTTAAAGAACAAAATTTTCTCTCCCGTTCATCACTTTCATCAATTTTCAGATGATCCCTATACTCGAATTTCAATCCATAAGGGTACCTTTCATAAGAAACTTTACCATAAAATAAATAACTTTCGTATAACTTAAATTGTCTTGCTCGAAACTCACTTGCACCAAAAATTGGGATTGGGATTTTCCCTGTTTCATCATATAAATGTACAACTGTTGGATGACTACGGTGAGAAGGAGGTTCAACTCTATTTATCGTACCTAAAATTATTACAGGATTATCATAATATCTCCTTAAATCATTAATTTTTACTTTCTTTACATACAAACGAGGAATAAAATCAAGAAAATCTTCAACTTTTTTTATACCTAATTTCTCAAATGCTAAAGCTCGTCTTTCTCCTATACCTTTTATATACTTTATCTCCAAAATATCTTTTTTTCTTTATATCAAATTATTAATTTAATTTTTAAATTAATATGAATTCTGTACTCAAAAATTAAACTATTAAAAAATTAAGAATATGTATACAAAGAAAATAAAAATACATTCCTTAATAATTTTTCTAATAATTGTATTAACTTTTAAGTGTTTTTCTCAAAACGCATCTACATATTTCCCATCAACAACAGGATACAAATGGTATTTTAAAAATACACCACTTGATACAAATAATAATCCAATTACAGGTTTGATTACCTATAGGATAGACTCTTTTGCCGTAGTATCGAACTATCAGGGATTACTTGCAAGTATAGTTTTAACAAAAGATAATTTGATTAATCTCAATCAAAATACACCATATACTGATTCAAGTTTTTATAATTTTCAATCAACTAATACATGGTGCTATTTTCAACCATCACAGTTACCTGATACTCTCATATCACAAATTGGTATTCTTAATTTTATCAATTCTCTGAAAGCTTGGTATAATTATTATAGATTTGCACAAGCTGTTAATAGTCAATACACAATTTTTACAAAAGATACTACAATTGGTATAGATACATTAACAATTCCATTAAGAATAAGTTTAAAAGGTAAGCGAATGAATGACGAGACTGTTAACACTGTAAATGGTCCTTATAATTGTAAGAAATTTGTATTAACTGCAGGAATCAGTTACTTAATAATTCTTCCACCACCACTACCAGCTATTGAAGTACCACTTCTTCAAAGACCTGATACAATATGGGTTGCTCAAAATGTATGGATGGTTAAAGAGTCAATTCCATCTGTAAGTATATCTTTATCCCAAATTGGGATAAACATTAATATTCCAATAACAGGTAAAATAGTAGAATTAGTTAATCCTTCAATAAATATCAAAAAGATCAGCTCAGAAGTTCCTGATAATTTCATATTAAAACAAAATTATCCCAATCCATTTAATCACTCAACGATAATAAATTACAGTATTCCTAAATCTGGATTCGTGCAATTAATTTTATATGATGCTTTAGGAAGAGAGATAGTTAAATTAATTAATGAATACCAAGATATAGGGGAATATCAATTGAATTTTGAAGCAAATAATTTATCAAGTGGTATATATTATTATAAATTGTTATTAGATAACTACTCAGAAGTAAAGAAGTTAGTGATTACGAGATAAAATTGGACGCGAGAAAATATATCATAATAAAAGGGGCAAAGGTAAATAACCTAAAGAATATTAGTTTAAATATTCCAAAGTACAAATTTATTGTTGTAACAGGTGTTAGTGGTTCGGGAAAATCGTCACTTGTCTTTGATACTATTTACGCAGAAGGACAGCGAAGGTATGTAGAAAGTTTATCAGCATATGCACGACAATTTTTAGAGAAAATGAACAAACCAGATGTAGATTCAATTGAAGGGCTTGCACCATCAATGGCTATTGAACAAAGAACAGGTACAAGAAATTCAAGGTCTACTGTTGGTACTTCAACTGAAATTTATGATTATTTAAGACTACTTTTTGCAAGAATTGGAATTACATATTCTCCAATTAGTAACACTCCTGTTTATAAAAACTCACCTGAAACAATTTTGCAATTCCTAAAGGATTACAACGGCTGCAAAATAATGATTATTTGCAAATTAAAAGTATCAGAAGACAAAAACCTGATTGACGGTATTAACTCAATTAGATCTAAAGGGTTTTACAAAATCATTTGCAATAACGAATTAATTGATATTAACGAAATTGAAGAAGAAGAAATTATTAATAGAATAAAAAAATGTGAAAATGAAATTAGATTTTTAATAGACAGATTAACCTATAAGTCTGATGATGAGGAAATTCATTCAAGAGTATATGATGCACTCGAAATGGCGTTCAAAGAAGGATATGGATATCTTACAATCAGAATAATGGAAAATGATAAATTTATTGGTGACTTTGAATTTAATCAATTTCTTGAAAAAGATGGGATAAAATTTGAAGAGCCAGAACCTAGATTATTTTCATTCAACAATCCTTATGGTGCTTGCAAAAGGTGCCAAGGTTTCAGTAAAACTATTGACATTGATTATGATTTAGTGATTCCTGATAAGAACAAATCGATCATACAAGGAGCAATATTACCTTTTACAACTCCTAAGTTCTCAAAATTTCAGCGCGATTTATTATTAGAAGCAGAAAAATACAATGTAGATATAGAAGCACCATATAGAACCTTAAGTCAAAAAGAAAAAGATTTTATTTTCAATGGTGGTAAAAGGTATATTGGACTAATAAATTTTTTCAAAATGATTGAAAAGGAAGCAAGTTATAAACTGCATTATAGGATATTGTTAAACAAGTACAGAGCATATACTACTTGTTCTCTATGTAATGGTTCAAGACTAAGAAAAGAAGCTTTATATGTAAGAATTAATGATAAGAATATTCATGATATTGTAAGAATGAAAATTTCAGAAGCATATAACTTTTTTAAAAATTTAAAACTTACTGATTATGAAAAAAAAGTTGCAGGGAGAATTCTAGAAGAAATTATTACAAGATTAAAATATTTAAATGAAGTAGGTTTATCATATTTAACATTAGATAGAATTTCATTTACACTTTCAGGTGGTGAAGCACAAAGAATCAATCTTTCAACTTCTCTCGGTTCTTCTCTTGTAGGTTCAATTTATGTTTTAGACGAACCAACAATAGGACTTCATCCATCAGATACGCATAAATTAATAAAAATTATGAAATCTCTACGAGACATAGGTAATACAGTCATTGTGGTAGAACATGATAAAGAAGTTATGTCTGAAGCAGATGAGATAATAGACATGGGATTACTGGCAGGTGAGAACGGTGGAGAAGTAATTTTTCAAGGTAAATATAAAGACCTACTTAAAGATAAAAAATCATTAACAGGAAGATTTTTAAGTGGAAGAGATAAAATAAAAATTCCAAATATTAGAAGAAAAATAGATAAAGATACAAATTTCATTATTATAAAAGGAGCAAGAGAAAATAATCTAAAAGACTTAACGGTAAAAATACCTCTAAATATGTTCGTATGTGTAACAGGAGTAAGTGGTTCAGGAAAATCATCATTAATACATTCCATATTATATAACGGCTTAAAAAAACAACTTGAAGGTTTTCACAATGTTCAACCTGGAGAGCATGATTCAATTTTAGGTGTTGATAAAATTGACTATGTTGAACTTGTTGATCAAAGTTCGTTTGGAAGAACCTCCAGAAGTAATCCAATAACATATATAAAAGCTTTTGATGAAATTCGTGATATTTTTGCTCAAACCTCATATGCTCGCAGAAAAGGATTTTCCAGTGGTCATTTTTCTTTCAATGTTCCAGGAGGAAGGTGTGAAAAGTGTGAAGGTACTGGTTCAATAAAAGTAGAAATGCAATTTATGGCAGATATTTATATAGAGTGTGAAGCATGCAATGGTAAAAGATATAAAACTGATGTTTTAGAAGTAAAGGTAAAAGGAAGTGACGGTTCACTTAAAAATATTTATGAAGTTCTAAATATGACTGTAACCGAAGCAATGAAATTTTTCAGGGCACACCCAAAGGTTACAAAAAGATTAAAATATCTTGAAGAGGTCGGGCTTGGTTATTTAAGACTTGGACAAGCAGGAAATACTTTATCTGGTGGTGAAGCTCAAAGGTTAAAACTTGCATATCATCTTGCTTTTCAAGAAATATATTCAAGGACACTATTTATCTTTGATGAACCAACAACAGGATTACATATGTACGATATTGCAAAACTACTAAAATGTTTTGAAGAACTTTTAAGGAAAGGAAATTCACTGATTGTTATAGAACATAACATTGATGTTATTAAATGTGCAGACTATATTATTGATCTTGGGCCAGGTAGTGGTGATGAAGGTGGATACATTGTTGCTGAAGGTACTCCCGAACAAGTAGCTTTGAATCCGAATTCTTTAACGGGGCAATATTTACAAAGAGCATTAAAAAGAATATAATACTTCTTACATTAATATTTGTTAGTCTAAATAATTCTTAAGATACTGCGCAGTATAAGAGATACCAGAATAATTCTTTACTAATTCTTCTGGTGTTCCTTCCGCAATTATATATCCCCCTTCATCACCTCCTTCTGGTCCTAAATCAATTATCCAATCAGCATTCTTTATTACATCAAGATTATGTTCTATTATGATTACGGTATTTCCTTTGTCAACTAATTTATTTAATACATTTAAAAGCATCTTGATATCTTCAAAATGAAGTCCAGTTGTTGGTTCATCTAATAGGTATAAAGTTTTTCCTGTCTGCACTTTTGATAGTTCCGTTGCAAGTTTAACTCTCTGTGCTTCCCCTCCAGATAATGTAGTAGCTTGCTGACCGAGGCGAATATAACCGAGTCCTACATCATAAAGTGTTTTTAATTTTCGATATAATGATGGAAATGGTTTAAAAAGTTCTGTAGCTTCTTCTACTGTCATATCCAAAATATCAGCTATTGATTTATCTTTATACTTAATTTGTAATGTTTCACTATTATATCGTTTACCTTTGCACACATCACATGTTACATAAACATCAGGTAGGAAATTCATTTCTATCCTTTTCAAACCACCACCTTCACAAGATTCACATCTACCTCCTTTAACATTAAAAGAAAACCTACCCACTTTATATCCTCTAATTCTTGATTCGGGCAAATTGGCAAATATATCTCTGATATTAGTAAATAAACCTGTATATGTAGCGGGATTACTTCTTGGGGTTCTTCCTATGGGTTGTTGATCTATTTCTATTACTTTATCAATGAGCTTTTTATCCTTACTGCTCTTGTGATTGATGTTAATACTTTCATATGGTAGAGGTTGTTCTATGCTATTGTACAATTCTTTTTTTAATATTTTGTATAAGGTATCATTTATTAAAGTTGATTTTCCTGAACCACTAACACCAGTGACACAAATAAATTTTCCAAGAGGAATTTTAAGTGTGATATTTTTTAAATTATTCCCTTTTGCTCCTTTAAGAATAATATACTCACCATTACCTATTCTTCTGTTTTTTCTGTAATCAATTTTTTTTATACCCTTTAAATATTCAATCGTAATAGAATTACATGAAATATTTTTAGGTTCACCAGCCACAACTATTCTACCACCACCATCACCAGCACCAGGCCCTAAATCCACCAAATAGTCTGAAGATTCCATCATTTCCCTATCATGCTCAACAACTATAATTGAATTCCCTAAGTCTCTCAATTGTTTTAATGAATTTATCAATCTAATATTATCTCTTTGATGTAAACCGATAGAAGGTTCATCAAGGATATAAACAACACCTGTTAATTGCGACCCCATCTGAGTAGCAAGTCTAATTCTTTGTGCTTCTCCTCCTGATAATGATTGAGCATTTCTGTTCAGAGTTAAATATCCTAACCCAACATTTATAAGGAAATTCAATCTAGATTTAATCTCTTTTATTATTTGTTCAGCAACTATACTTTTTTTACCTTTAAACTTTAATTTATCAAAAAACTTTTTGCACTCCACTATAGAAAGTGAGGTAATCTCTGAAATATTCTTATTTTCAATCTTAACCCATAAAGCATCTTCTTTTAAACGACCTCCATTACACTTATCACAAATATTAATACTCATAAAAGATTCAGCCCATTCTTTTACCCTGCTAGATGAAGTTTCGTTAAATTGTTTTTCTATATAATGAACCAATCCTTGATAGTTATATTTGTATAAATACTCACCTGCTGTACCTTCTAATTTTACTAAAATAGGAGATTCTTCGATACCATAGAGTAAACTATTTATTACTTCTTCAGGATAATCTTTTATTGGTATATCATCACTTAAATTAAAGTGATTCAAAACAGCTTTTACAACTAGATGTATCCAACTTTTTTTGGGTTTTCCAAGTGGGGCTATACCACCATCTTTATATGAAAGATTTTTATCAGGAAATACTAATTCTTTTTCTACTGATTTTTTTACCCCATATCCTAAGCACTTCGGGCACCAACCATATGGAGAATTGAAAGAAAAAGTATTTGGACTTAGCTCGGAAAAACTTCTACCAGTAATTGGATCAGATAATTTTTCATTAAACAAAATATCTTTTCGACCATCATTAACAATAACCACTCCATTTCCATATCTTAAGCCTGTTTCAAGCGAATCATAAATTCTCATTCTTGAACTTGAACTAATAACAACTCTATCTATTAAAATATCAATATCATGAATTTTATATCTTGTTAATTTCAACCCAGGTTTGATATTCATTAATTTCCCATCAACTCTTACTTTGTTAAACCCTTCATACGATATGTTTTCGAACAATTCTTTATAGTGACCTTTTCTACCTCTAACAACTGGAGATAATATGTTAATTTTTGAGTTTTCTTTCATTCTCATCACACTATCAAAAATTTGGTCAAGTGTTTGGCTTGTTACTTCTAATCCTGTATCAGGTGAATATTGAGTTCCACATCGTGCAAATAACAAGCGAAGAAAATCATAAATTTCTGTTACGGTACCAACTGTAGAACGTGGATTATGTGAAATTGATTTTTGTTCAATTGAAATTGATGGTGACAAGCCATCTATTTTATCAACATCTGGCTTCTCGAGATCCCCAATGAATTGTCTTGCATAAGGAGATAGAGTCTCCATAAATCTCCTCTGTCCCTCCGCATAAATTGTATCAAAAGCAAGGGATGACTTGCCAGAGCCAGAAATTCCTGTAAAAACCACTAATTTATCTCTTGGAATTTCTACATCAATATTTTTAAGGTTATGTACTCTGGCACCTTTAACTGATATTTTATATAAGTAAGAAATATCGAAAAATTTTTAAACATAAAAGTTAACTTTCTATTAAAGATATTACAATACAATAATTTTTCCGAAATTTTAAGTTTTTTAAAAACATAAATTTCTTTTTTCAAAACATTTTAAATTTTTACTAATAACTTTTAAAAGTTTTATTTAATTTTGTTAATAATGAAAAAATTCAGAGACTATAATAAATGTATAAATTTTTTATTCGGACTTGAACGAGTTGGGATAAAATATTCTTTAAATAACATAAAAGTTCTATTAAAATATTTTGGTAATCCTGAAAAAGGAATAACAGCAATACATATTGCAGGCACAAATGGAAAGGGGTCGGTTGCATCAATGATTAATTCAATATTAATTGAACATGGTTTTAAATGTGGACTTTATACTTCCCCTCACATTTTTGATTTTAGAGAAAGAATTTTAGTAAATAGAAAATTTATTGAAAAAGAATACATTTTGGACTGCACAAATGATTTATTAAATTTAATAGAAAAAATTTCTCCAAGTTTCTTTGAAGTTACTACTGCTATAGCTTTCAAGTATTTTCGAGATAAAAAACTTGATTTTGCAATAGTAGAAGCAGGACTTGGTGGGAGACTTGATTCTACAAATGTATTAAAACCAATCCTTACAATAATTACAGGTATTTCAATAGATCATACCGAATATCTTGGCAATACAATTAATAAAATCGCTTATGAGAAAAGTGGTATCATAAAACGAAATACACCATTAATATTAGGGAAAATCAATAATAAAGTTATTCCTATACTCGTAAGTACCGCTAAAGCAAAGAATGCTAACATTGTATTTTCAACAAAAGAACATGAAATTAGAATAACAAGAAGAACGGAAGAAGGTTTTTATTTTAATCTAATAAATAAAAACTTCAAACTTACAAATGTCTTTTTGCCGCTAGTAGGTGATTTTCAAAAATGGAATACTTTAACATCACTTTCTGCGATAAATAAATTATCTGATAATTATCATGTAAAAATTAAAGAAGAAAGTATTATTAACGGATTGAAAAATATAAAATACAACTCAAGATTTTATGGCAGATTTGAAAAGATCAAAGAAAATCCGAAAATCGTAATTGATGTTTCACATAATTTAGAAGGTATAAAAAATATAGAAAAAAATTTAAAATATTTTACTTATGACAATCTATATATTATTTTTACTATGATGTCTGATAAGAAATATAAGAATTGTATAAAAGAACTCGAAAAAATTGATTCAAAAATTATAGTAACCAAATCTTCAAACAAACGCGCAATAGAACCAGAATTATTAATTGAAAATGTAAAAGAAAAAAATAAATTTATACATAGTAGAAATGTAAGAGAGGCATTTTATCTTGCAAAAAAATTTGCTAATAAACAAGATTTGATTCTGCTTACAGGTTCTTTTTATCTGATATCAGATTTTTTAAAAGTATTAAAAAATAAATACAATTAATAAAAAAATAATTTTATATTGCATTTTTAATTTTTATAATGATTAAAGCAATAGTATTTGACTTAGACAATACACTTGTTGATTTTATGCTCCTTAAAACAAGGGCTGTTGATGCTGCAGTATATGCTATGATTGATGCTGGTTTAAATGTACCTTTTGAAGTTGCTCGAAATAAAATATATGAAATTTATGAGAAAGAAGGTATAGAGTACCAATTGGTGTTTGATAAAATGTTAACAGAAATTTTGGGAGAAGTGGATTATAAAATTATTTCTTCTGGAATTGTCGCATACAGAACCGCACGAGAAGCAGCTCTTACTCCATATCCGAATGTTATGCCCACTTTAATTGAACTAATAAAAATGGGTTTAAAGTTAGCTGTGGTTTCTGATGCTCCAAAACGTGAAGCATGGCTAAGGCTTTCCTACCTCAAGATGCAACATATGTTTGATGTAGTTATTACATACGATGATACATACCAAAGGAAACCTTCTCCTGAACCATTTAACTTGGTACTTAAAAAGTTAGGTTTAAAACCCGAAGAATGTCTTATGGTGGGTGATTGGGCAGAACGGGATGTGGTAGGTGCAAAATCAGTTGGAATGAAAACAGTTTTTGCAAGATATGGTGATACATTTAATACGAAAAACCCAGGTTCAGACTATGATATAAATTGTATTTCTGAATTAATTAATATTGTTAAAAAAGAAAACAGCTTATTTTAAAATTTATTTTAAAATGTCTAACAGAAGGAAAACTAAAATAACAAAAAGCATAAATATTGCTGTAAGAGAAATCCTACAAGGAAATATAATAGCTCTTCCAACAGAAACGGTATATGGTCTTGCAGCTGATGCGACTAATGAAGAAGCAGTATTGAAAATATATGAAACAAAGAGACGTCCACTCTTTGATCCACTAATTGTCCACATTAGAAGTATAAAAGAAATGAAAAAATATGCAGAAGAAATCCCTGCAGAAGTATATAAATTAGCCGAAAAATTTTCACCAGGTCCTATTACATATATTTTGAAAAAGAAAAAAGTAATACCTGATATTGTTACAGCGGGGTTAGACACTGTTGCAATCAGGATACCAGCACATCCGATGTTTCAAAAGATTCTAGCAAAATGTAAAGTACCAATAGCTGCACCATCAGCAAATATGTTTGGTAGATTATCACCAACTTGCGCAGAAGATGTTTACAAAGAGCTAAAAGGAAAACTGAATTATATTCTAGATGGAGGACAATGCGAATTTGGGATAGAATCAACAGTAATAAGTTTTATTGATGATACTATAAAAATATTAAGGCCTGGTTTTATTACTAAGAAAGAAATTCAAAAAGTATTAAAGAAAAAAGTAATTTTAGTAAGAATTAAATCTAGACATTCAAAAAATAAATTAACTATATACTCTCCTGGAATGATGAAAACCCACTATGCACCAAAAACACCTTTGTATATTACTGATAATATTTACGATTTCAAAGAGCAATCCAATGTTGGTTTACTTGATTTTTCAAATTATTCTTCTCTTAATGAAGTAGCGATAAACTTATTTTCAGATCTAAGAAAACTTGACGAACAAGGTTTTGCATATATAGTTGCAAGCAAAGTAAAGGATTCAGGAATTGGAGTTGCAATAAACGACCGATTAGAAAAAGCTTCCAAGGGAAGAGTAAAAATGGGCAAATGGGAAATAAAATTTTCGATAAAAAAATAATGAAAACTTATAATATTAAGAGGAATTTTCTCGGTATTGAAGAAAAATTTTCTAATTACAAAAATTCTTTTATCGCAATACTCCCTGTCCCTTTTGAACAAACAACTTCTTACGGAAAAGGAACAGAAAAAGGTCCTAATGCTATCTTGGACGCTTCACATTATGTCGAGTTTTTTGATGAAGAAACGCAAAAAGAAATTTGTTTCGATAGAGGTATCACAACTCTAGTATCACTAAATTTTAAGAATAATAATATTAAAACTGCTCTAAATAAAATATATAAATCTGTCCTTCAGATACTCACTGATAAAAAATTCGTAGTTACTCTTGGTGGAGAGCATACAATTTCCATTTCTACTATAAAGGCTCATCTAGATTATTACAGCCACAATTTTTCTATTCTACATTTTGACGCTCACTCAGATTTAAGAGATAGTTATGAAGGTACCAAATACTCTCACGCTTGCTTCATGGCAAGAGTTTTAGAATTTACAAACAAAATTACACAGGTAGGAATCAGAGCTCAATGTAAAGAAGAATATCTATTAATAAAAGAAAAAAACATCAATACTTTTTATGCTTATAATCTTAAAAATGGTAGATATGGCAAAAACTGGATTGATAAAATAATTGATACATTAGATGAAAAGGTATATATAACTTTTGATGTGGATTTTCTTGACCCTTCAATAATGCCTTCTACAGGTACCCCTGAACCAGGTGGTTTTCTCTGGGAAGAAACATTACAAATTATGAAAGCTTTATCAAAAAAACGCAAAGTAATTGGATTTGATATAGTTGAATTAGCACCGAAAAAAAATTTAAAATTTCCCGACTTTCTTACTGCTAAACTAATTTACAAAATGTTAAACTATTTCAATGAATGAAAATAAAAGAAAACACAAAGAAAAAAATTAAATTAATAATTGACCGATTATCTAAATCCTATCCTGATGCAAAAGTTCACTTGATATTTAATTCTGCTTTTGAACTGCTTATTTCTACTATTTTATCTGCACAATGTACAGATGAATTAGTCAATAAAGTAATGGTACCTTTATACAAAGAAAAATATAAATCACCACAAGATATACTTAATGACGGATTAGATAAGTTTAAGGATAATATTAAGTCTATAAATTTCTATAATAATAAAGCAAAATCAATTTTAAAATTATGTGAAATACTTGTAGAAAAATACAATGGCAATATTCCCGATACAATGGAAGAATTAACAAAATTACCAGGTATAGGAAGAAAATCTGCTAATGTAATTCTTGGGAACTATTTTGGTAAAAAAGATACAATAATTGTGGACACACATTTTAAAAGAGTAGCAACAAGATTGGGGTTGACAGAAAACGAAAATCCTGATAAAATAGAATTCGAGTTAAAAGAAGTAGTCCCTTCCGATGAACAATACAATTTTTCGACCCGCTTGGGAGAGCACGGTAGGCAAATTTGTAAAGCAAAAAATCCAAAATGTATTGATTGCATATTTAACGATATTTGTCCTTCAGTATATAAATAAAAAAACTAAAAAATGAAAAAAAAGAAACCTGACTTATCAAAAATTAAAATTATTTTAATGGACCTCGATGGTTGCTTATCCACGGGACAAATAATTTATACAGGTAGTGGTGAAGATATAAAGATTTTTCATACTCATGATGGATATGGAATAACTCGTGCCCAAAAATTGGGAATAAAATTCGCTGTTATAAGTGGAATGACATCACCTGTAAACAAATGGAGAATAAATAGATTAAAAATTGAACATCTATTTGAAAATGTCGAGGATAAACTAATACCTTATGAACAATTAAAGAAAAAATACAACCTCAAGGATGAAAACTTTGCTTATATTGGTGATGACGAATTTGATTTAGATTTACTAAAAAAAGTTGGCTTTTCCTGTTGCCCAAACAATGCTATGAAGAAAGTTAAGCAAAATGTTCATTATGTTTGCAAAAAAAATGGAGGGGAAGGAGCAGTCAGAGAAATTATAGATATGATTTTAAAAGCAAAAAAATTGATATAATTTTATCACTAAATCAATATGTTTACTTTTCGGAAAAATTTTCTGACACAACAGGTTAAAAATCTTTTAAAATATAAAAAAACTTTCTCATTTTCATTCCTTTAATAATAAATATTCAATTGCAATAATTGTTATAAGTTTTATTCTGATTTGAAATTACCCATTGAACAATTCAGTACTTGTAAAAAGATTTTAAACTGCTTTTAGTAATTTTCGTAATATATTTTATATTTATCAGTTTAATACAGTATTCATTAAGAAATCATTATTTTATATTTTTACATTTCAGCTTTTACATTTTTCTTAAAGAATAAACTAACTAAATTAAATTTTTGTTAAATAATAAAATTCATTATGGCTAAGAAAGATTTAAGATTTAATTCATTAGTTGTTCATGGAGCAGGATTTAAGGACCAATATAATAGTGCAAATGTACCCATTTATCAAACATCTACATTTGCATTTGAGGATGCAGATTATGGAGCAAAATGTTTTAGTGGTGAGGTTGATGGATATATTTACACGAGATTGGGGAATCCTACTATAACAGCGCTTGAAAAAACCGTAGCAGCTCTTGAAGGTGGATATGGCAGTATAGCAACAAGTTCAGGTATGGCTGCAGTTACTACTATTTATATGGCATTGCTTGAAAAGGGCGCACATATTGTAAGTACAGATGCTGTCTATGGACCGTCAAGAGGGGTTATGGAAGAACATTTTTCAAGGTTTGGAGTAGAATCAACTTATGTTGATACTTCAAATATAGAAAATATAAAAAACGCAATAAAACCAAACACAAAAGTATTATTCATAGAAACACCTTCAAACCCTACAATGAGTATAACCGATTTAGAAAAATGTTCAACAATTGCGAAAGAAAATGGTCTGATAATGGTTGTTGATAACACATTTTCAAGTCCATATCTTCAGAACCCAATTAAGTATGGAGCAGATGTAGTTTTCCATTCTATGACAAAATTTTTAAATGGGCATGCAGATATAGTTGCAGGTATAATCGTCGCAAAAGAACAGAATATTTACAATAAACTAAAAACCATGATGATTAATATGGGTTGCAATATAGACCCACATCAATCATATTTAGTATTAAGGGGGATAAAAACCCTTGCAATAAGGATAGAAAGAGCACAAGAGAATGCGATGAAAATAGCAGAATATCTTGAGAAACATCCAAAAATAGAATGGGTAAAATATCCAGGTTTAAAATCCCACCCTCAATATGAACTTGCAAAAAAACAAATGCGAGGTTTTGGTGCAATGATCAGTTTTGAATTAAAAGGAGGATACGAAGCAGGGAAAATACTAATGAATAATGTAAAGGTTGCATTGCTTGCCGTTTCACTTGGTGGAGTGGAGACATTAATTCAACATCCTGCATCTATGACTCATTCCAAAATGCCAAGGGAGTCACGCATAAAAGCAGGTATAACTGATGGTCTTGTAAGATATTCTGTTGGTATTGAAGATGTAAATGATTTAATTGAAGATTTAGAGCAAGCATTATCAAAAATCTAATTAATTTATGAATAAAAAATTCATTCTGCTAATACTTTTTATTACTTCAGTTTGTATATCACAGGATGAGATTTATTTATCTAATGAATTCCAAAAAGCTTATTTAAACCATACACGCTCTCTAAATGGAGAACCAGGAGAAAATTACTGGCAAAACAAATCTTTTTATAAAATTGATGTTTCAATAATAACAGAAACAAGAACGGTAATTGGCAGTGAATTTATTACATATTACAACAATAGTCCAGATAAATTATCACAAATAGTAATAAGACTTTATCAAAATTGGAATAATCCTACTGCATCAAGAGATTGGATAGTAGATACAAACATCTTTACAGGGGGAATTAAAATAAAAAGATTATCAATTGATAATGTAAATATTGACTTAAACAATCATAACTCTTTTCATTTAACAGGCACCAATGCAATTGTGAAACTTCCACAAAAATTATCATCAAAAAGCTTTATCGAAATTTATATTGAATGGGAATTTCAATTACCACAAGTGAGAAATTTAAGAATGGGAAGATATGATAAAGCAACATATTTCATTGGATATTGGTATCCTCAAATCGCAGTCTATGATGATATTTACGGTTGGGACTTAAACGAATATACAGGTACTACAGAATTCTATAACGACTTTTCTGACTTCGAAGTAACTATTTCAATAGATGAAAATAATGCAATAGTTTGGTCAACAGGTAAATTATTGAACCAAGATGAATTATTCTCTGAAAAAATTACAAGCAAACTTTCAAAAGCATTTCAGTCTGACACTATTATACAAATAATAACTCCACAAGATTACAGAGATAATAATATTTTTAAAAATACATCAGACAAAAGAAAATGGCATTTTATGGCAAAATCTGTTCCTGATTTTGCTTTTTGTTTTAGTAACAATTATTTATGGGATGCCACATCAGTTGAAGTAGAAAATGGGCGAAGAGTCGTCATTAATTCTGTTTATAAACAGGATTTTAAAATTTTTGATAAAGTTGTTGAAATTTCAAAAGATTTTTTAAAATTCTTTTCTGATGAATTACCAAATGTTCCCTTTCCATATCCTGCTATAACAATATTTAATGGTGCTGGTGGAATGGAATTTCCTATGATGGTAAATCAAAGTGAAACTAGCAGCTTTGAAGATTTAGTCTATGTAACCACACACGAAATAGCACATACCTATTTCCCTTTTTATATGGGAATTAATGAACGCTTATACGCTTGGATGGATGAAGGGTGGGCTGTATTTATACCTATGAAATTTCAAAGAAATTATACTGGAATTGATACAAGGGAAAAAAATGTTACACTTTATAAACAAAATGCTGGTACAACGATTGATTTACCCTTAATGGTACCATCAAATCAATTAAGATATGAAGCGTATCGCTTTCATGCATACAACAAGTCTGCTTTTCTCTATGATGTGCTAATGAGCATGTTAGGAGAAACAAAATTCAAGTATGCATTAAGAGAATATATTGATAAATGGAATAATAAGCACCCAACTCCTTATGATTTTATCTTTACATTTAATAAAGCAACAGGAAAAGATTTAAACTGGTTCTGGAAAAGATGGCTTTTTGAATTTTCATACTCAGATCTTGCAATAATAAATGCTTATACAATCAATGATGTTTTAAATTTTGAAGTACATAATAAAGGAAATCTTCCTATACCATTATGTATTACTTTAACTTATTCAGATGGTACAAAGGAAGAATTTACATATTCACCCGAGATTTGGGAAAATAGTTCAACATTTAAAGCTTCATTACCAGTAAGTAAAAGGATAAAAAAAATTTCTATTGGGAATAAATACTTACCAGATTGTTATGAATATGATAACAATTTAATTCTTACAGATAAATGAAAATATTTTTAACTTAAAAATTGAATTTGTACTTATTTATTTTTTACTTATGATTCCAAACATTTTTCATTTCATATATTTCTATCCTGATAAAGTTCGAGAAAATGAATTCAATCTAACTCATTATTTATGCATAAAATCTGCTCACGATTTAAACAGACCTGCCAAAATGTATCTACATACAAATAGAGAACCTCAAATGAGTCCATGGTGGGAAAGAATTAAAGAGAAATTAGAATTAAATATTATAAAACCACCAGAAAAAGTTTTTGACAGGGAACTAAGACACCCTGCTCATAAATCTGATGTTGCCCGAATTTATATATTAAAAGAAATTGGAGGAATATATCTTGATTTAGATATAATTTGCAAAAAACCTTTTTCTCCTCTGATGAATTACAAATTTGTTATGGGTAAGGAGGGTTTCATCAAGACAAACGGTTTATGTAATGGGGTAATATTTTCAGAAAAAAATGCAGAATTTTTAAATCTTTGGCTTGAAGAATTCAGGTATTTTCGTTCAACAGGTTTTGACAAATATTGGGCTGAAATTTCAGTTAAAAGGTCTTACAAACTTGCAAAAAAGCATCCTGATCTAATTCACATAGAGCCATATTATAGTTTCCATTATCCATTATACTACAGTCGGGATTTAAAAAAATTATTCGAAAAAAATATTGACTATAAAAAAGCGTACTGCCATCACCTGTGGGAAAATGCATCAAAAGAAAAATATTTATCAAAACTTACTCCCGAAATAATAAAAACAGTTGACACTACTTTTAATGTTATAGCAAGAAAATTCTTGTAAATATAATAGTTTATGATTTAGCCCACTCTTTTTTTACAATAAAATAACATCTTTTTACATATTATTTTAATTTTAAAATAAATAAATTTATTGATTTTTAAATTTAAAAATTATTTAAAGGAATATGGCAAAAAAATATGTATACTATTTTGGTGGAAAGAAAGCTGAAGGCACAGCTAATATGAAAGAATTACTTGGTGGTAAAGGAGCAAACCTCGCTGAGATGGTGAATTTAGGATTACCTGTACCAGCTGGCTTCACAATAACAACGGAGGTTTGTACATATTATTATAAACACAAAAAGAAATATCCCAAGGAATTAAAATCACAAGTAGAAAAAGCACTCGCTAAAGTGGAAAAAGAAATGGGTGCTGTTTTTGGAGATAAGGAAAATCCCCTTTTAGTATCTGTTAGATCTGGTGCAAGAAGCTCTATGCCAGGTATGATGGAAACTGTTTTAAATGTTGGTCTAAATGATGAAACAAGAGAAGGGCTAATTAAAAAGACTGGAAATCCAAGGTTTGTATATGACTCGCAACGCAGGTTAATTCAAATGTATGCAGATGTTGTAATGGAAAAAGCTGCAGGTATAGAACCTGAAGAAGGACAGGGTGTAAGACAACAACTTGAAAGAGAATTGCACATATTAAAAAGGGAAAAAGGGTACAGAACTGATATTGAACTAACTCCTGACGATTTACTAAAATTAATAGAAATATACAAGAGAAAGGTTTTTGAAATTTTAGGTAAACCATTTCCAGAAGATCCATACGAACAACTATGGGGAGCGATAGGTGCAGTATTTCAAAGTTGGAACGGCAAGAGAGCAAAATCATATAGAAGAATAGAGGGCATACCAGATGACTGGGGAACTGCTGTTAATGTTCAGGCAATGGTGTTCGGTAACATGGGTGATACATCAGCAACAGGAGTTGCCTTTACCAGAAATCCCGCAACAGGAGAAAATCATTTTTATGGTGAATGGTTACCAAATGCACAAGGAGAAGATGTTGTTGCAGGAATAAGAACCCCAAACCCAATTAATGAAATTGGTAAAAGTGAACATAATCTTCATCTACCATCCCTTGAAGAAACTATGCCAGAGGTTTATAGACAACTAGATAAAATTCAAAAACGACTAGAAAAGCACTACAGAGATATGCTTGATATTGAATTTACAATACAACAAGGCAAATTATATATGCTACAGTGTAGAGTAGGAAAAAGAAATGGAGCAGCAGCTGTGAAAATGGCACTTGATATGTTTAAAGAGAAACTTATTACCAAAGAAGAAGCTGTATTAAGAGTAAAACCGAATCAACTTGACGAGCTTTTGCACCCAGTCCTTGAAAGAAATGCAGAGAAGAATGCTAAAATATTAACAAAAGGATTACCCGCAGGACCAGGAGGTGCTACGGGACAAGTTGTATTTTCAGCTGAAGATGCAGTAAAATGGGCTTCTGAAGGGAAAAAAGTAATTCTCGTTAGAGAAGAAACAAATCCTGAAGATATTGAAGGAATGCGTGCAGCAGAAGCAATATTAACTGCACGTGGTGGTATGACCTCTCACGCTGCACTGGTTGCAAGGGGTTGGGGAAAATGTTGTATTGTAGGTGCAGGTAAAATTGAAGTGAATTATGACGAAAAATATTTTACTGTCGCAGATACTGTTATTAAAGAAGGTGATTGGATTTCTCTTAATGGTACAAAAGGATATGTATATATTGGTCAATTACCAATGATAGATGTCGATCCTGAAAATGAGACTTTATCAGAATTTTTAAAAATTTGTGATAAAGTCAGGAAATTAAAAATCAGAACTAATGCCGAATCACCACAAGATGCTATAAAAGCAAAATTATTCGGTGCAGAAGGTATTGGATTATTTAGAACTGAACATATGTTTTATGGAGAAGGTTCTGAGGAGCCACTATTTCTACTTAGAAAAATGATTATGTCTGAAACAGAAGAAGAAAGGAGAGCAGCGCTAAAGGACCTTTTCCCCTATGTTAAAGAAGATATAAAGAAAACGCTAGAAGCGATGGATGGGCTCCCTGTAACAATCAGAACATTAGATCCACCTTTACACGAGTTTGTTCCAAATAGAGAAGATGAAAGAAAAAAACTTGCTGAAAGCTTAGGAATAAGTATAGAGGAATTTAATATCAGAGCTGAAAAGATTAGCGAAAGTAATCCTATGCTTGGACACCGCGGTGTTAGATTAGGAATTACATATCCCGAAATTATTGAAATGCAGGTGAGGGCAATTTTCGAAGCAGCAGCAGAACTTATTAAAGAAGGAAAAAAACCTTATCCTGAAATCATGATTCCACTTGTTGGTATGGATACAGAATTGAAACACCAAAAAGAAATTGTTGAGAAAATTTATGAGGAAGTGATTAATGAATTTGGATTGAAAAAAATAAAATATCATTTTGGGACAATGATTGAAATACCAAGAGCAGCGATAACAGCAGATGAAATAGCTCAATATGCTGAATTTTTCTCCTTCGGAACAAATGATATGACTCAAATGACTTTTGGGTTTTCCCGAGATGATTTGGGAGGATTCTTACCTGCATATTTAAAGAAAAGAATTTTAAAGGAAGATCCATTCCAGATAATTGATGAAAAGGGAGTTGGTAAACTGATGCAATATGCAGTTGAACAAGGAAGAAGAATCAAACCAGATTTAAAAATTGGTATTTGTGGTGAACACGGAGGTGAGCCTCAATCAGTTGAATTTTGCCATAGAACAAAGTTAAATTATGTTAGTTGCTCACCTTTTAGGGTACCTATAGCAAGACTTGCAGCAGCAAGAGCGAATTTGTTATTCCCTGATAAAAAGAAAAAATAATTTTTCTCATACCCTCCTTTAGAAAAGGCAGGAATACTTGTTTATTCCTGCCT
>JAOADD010000062.1 GCA_026417495.1 Ignavibacteria bacterium | reverse complement strand
ATGGTATGATAATAAAAACTACAAATGGTGGTGGTAATTTGGTAGAAGTTAAACAAATTGCTTCAGAAATTCCAAAAGATTTTATACTTAAACAAAATTTTCCAAACCCGTTTAATTCGTCTACTAAAATAACTTTTATGCTACCAAGAAGTTCATTTGTAAGGCTTGTGATTTTTGATTTACTTGGCAGGGAAATCGAAACACTAATTGATGAACGATTAAGTGCTGGAGTTTATGAAAAAACCTGGAATGCAGATAATTATCCAAGTGGTGTGTATTTTTACAGGTTAGTAACAGAAAACTCTATTGACACTAAGAAAATGGTTTTAATAAAATGATGTAGATAAAACTATGAAATAATTATTTTTTTATGTAGTGTATTTAGATGTAGCTGTTACAATGTAAGCAATAATGAAATAATATTTTCGAATGAGAAATTTTTATATGTACAAATAGAATATATCCATTGACAATTCAATTCTTATCTCAGAGAGTTAAAGGTATTGCTTAGCAATTTTTAATACAACTATTTTTTTTAAAACAATTAAAATTACTCATAGAAAAAATTAAAATTATTTGTATTCTTTTTGGAATATTATATTTATTGCCAATACATCATACTTTTTTCAGTTTACGAAATAATTTTATTTTAGTGAAATCTTTAAATGATAATGACAACTATCACTTAAATAAAAGCTACGCTATTTATTCAACGGTAAAAAGTTTTTTAATAAACAACAAAATTTCTAATAAAGAATTAATTGATGTATTTGGTGTTTATGAAACAGATTTTGGAACTCTAACTTTATATTAAAACGGAAACAAAGTTACAGGTAATTATACTTATGACAGCGGTAAAACTGAAGGTGAACTGAATTTATTAGTATTAAAAGGAAAATGGTCAGAAAAGCCTACTTATATGCCTCCTCAAAATGCAGGGTTGTTTATATTTACATTTTCTAAAGATGGAAAATCATTTACTGGAAAATGGAAATATGGTTATGAAGATAATAATCAATGGCAAACTAAACCCTGAAATGGAAAGAAAAAATAAAACAAGGGTTCCTTGTAATAATCTTCAATCAAGAAATATAAGATAACCTTTATACCTTGTTATTAAAATAATAATATCTAAGACCAATAATAGCTGGTGTAATTTTTTATTATCGAAGATTTCCCCAATAATAAATAGTCTTTAAATAAATTAGAAATTTCTCTTCTTACTCGATTAATGAATTGTAATATTTATAAAAAATTTTTAAATATATACTAACATTATTCTTAATGTTGGATAAAAAGTTTAGTTTAGTAAAAATTATTATAATCTTATTTTTATTTCTTCCATACTTTACATTTTCCCAAACAATTCTAACAGATAGTCTTGAAAATCTGATAAGAACCACTACCCAAGATTCAACAAGAATAAGTGCAAGATTAAAGTTAATTAATATTTATGTGAACTTAGACTCTACCAAGTTTGATTATCACACAAAGGAATTATTTAATGATTTAAATAAAGTAGGGTTTAACCTCTCTCATAGTTTACTTTTTGAAATAGGCAAATTTTTTGAATACATAAAAAATGATTATCAAACTGCAATAAAATATTATGAAGAGGCATCAGCGGTTGCAAAAAAACTAAATGACTATAAATATATCGAATATGATGGATGGTTAGGCTACATTATATTAAGAACGGGAGATTATCTAAAAGCGAGAGAACTTTTACTTTCCTCAATTTCTATTGCAGAAAATAATCAAATTCTTGAGAAACTTCCAAGGTTGTATTTACTAACTGCCTTTTCTTATAGAGATATTGGAGACTATGATAAGGCTGAAGAGTACTTTAATAAGACTATAGAAATATCAAACAAAATAGGAGATAGTACGGAAATACATAATGCACTTCATGAAATAGGTAATATATTTCATTATCGTCATAATTTTTTAAAAGCATATGAATATCACTCTAAAGCACTAGAAATTAGAGAACGACTAAATCTAGAAAACTTACTTGTGTATTCATATCACGATATTTCAAATAATTATATTATGTTAGATAGTTTACCCCTTGCTTTAGAATATGTAAAAAGATCAGAAAAATTAGCAGAGAAAGTAAATAATAAATGGATGCTATTTTATATTTATGAAACCAAGTTTACTATCCATCATAAGCTGAATAACTTCAAAGAAGCCAAGCAACACCTACAAAAAATGCAAACTATCGCAGAATCACTTAATATGAAATCGTTATACTCGGAACTATATTACTATCACTATTACTTTAACAAATCTCTAAATAACTTCGAAGATGCTTTAAAGTATCATGAATTATATCTTGTCTATAAAGATTCTATCGCAAATGAAGATATAAAAAAGAATATAAGTGAGCTTGATAAAAGATATGAAACAGCAAAAAAAGATATTGAAATACTGAAAAGTCAAGAAAATATTAAAAGACAACAATTAATAATCTATGGTGGCATTGTTTTATTGGTTATTTTGATTATTTCATTAATCATAATTTTAAAGCAATACAAGCAAATAAAGAAAACAAATCTTCAACTTGCAAAACAAAAAGATGAAATACAAACTTATGCTATTGAACTTGATAATCTAAATAAAACAAAGGATAAATTATTTTCTATAATTGCACATGACTTGCGAAGCCCTTTTACTGTTATTCAAGGCTTCGCAAATATTTTAATAGAAGATTGGGAAAAGCTGTCTTCAAAAGAGATAAAGGAATATCTTGGATTCATTTACCAGTCTTCGGTTAAAACGGTAGATTTACTTGAAAAGCTTCTAATCTGGGCAAAGAATCAGCTTGGGCAAATAAGTTTTAAACCAGAAACAACATATTTGAAACCAATTTTAGAAGATACATTAAATTTTTTAAAAGGACCTGCAAATTATAAAAATATAGAAATAATAGTTTCAGTTGCTGATAATTTGCAAATTTTTGTAGACAAGGAAATGCTAAAAACTATACTAAGAAATTTAATATATAACTCAATAAAATTTACAAATAAAGGTGGAAAAATATATGTAACAGCCCAAGAAACAGGCTTAGGAACTGAAATAAAAATACAAGATAATGGAATAGGAATGAGTAAAGAAATAATGGAAAATCTTTTTAACTTAGAAAAAAAGAAAACTGTAAGTGGTACATTAGGAGAAAAGGGATCGGGGTTAGGGCTTGTTATTTGTAACGAGTTTATTAAAATTCATAAAGGAAGCATTAAAGTTGAAAGCCAAGAAGGACAGGGTACTACTTTTATTTTACTTTTCCCTTTAAACAAATAAAAACATATATGAATGCAGATATTTTTCTTGTCCCACCAAGACAATCAATAAAACTTAAAGATTATAACTCTGCTTATACTGGTGAATTTAAAAATAAAAAAGAAGCAAAAGAAAAGTTAAAAAGTGATATAAAAAAATTATCTAAATTGCAAGATATCCTGTTTGCTTCGAGCACTTATAGTGTGTTAGTTATACTTCAAGCAATGGACGCTGCAGGCAAAGATGGTTTAATCAAACATGTTATGAGTGGATTAAATCCTCAAGGATGCCAGGTATACAGCTTTAAAGTTCCTTCCGAAGAAGAATTAAAACATGACTATATGTGGAGATGTATCAACAAATTACCCGAGAGAGGACATATTGGAATATTTAACCGTTCCTATTATGAAGAAGTATTAGTAGTAAAAGTGCACCCTGAATTGTTGAATAGGCAGAATCTACCTTTGAGCTCTCCAACTGATTCAGAAATAATTTGGAAAATGCGATATGAACAGATAAATAACTTTGAAAAGTACCTTTTTGAAAATGGCACAATAATTATAAAATTTTTCTTACATCTTTCCAAAGATGAGCAGAAGAACCGATTTTTAAAAAGGATTGATATTCAAGAAAAGAACTGGAAATTTTCTTTGGGAGATATTAAAGAAAGAGAGTTTTGGGAAGATTATCAAAAAGCATATGAGGATATGCTAAGTAATACAAGTACTCCTTATGCTCCGTGGTATATATTACCAGCAGATAATAAATGGTACACAAGATTAGCAGCTGCACAAATAATAATCTCAAAACTGGAATCATTAAATTTATCATATCCAAAAACTACTGAGGAACATTTAAAAGAACTTGAAAAGGCAAAAATACTTCTTGAAAACGAAGATGGTTTGACATAAAATTATTCATCAGAATGAATTTTCCCTCTTGCAAGAGAAGCAAAAATCCCAATAAAACATAAACAAGCAAAACTCCAAAATGAAATTCTAATACTCAGGATAAAGTTTTCTATGTTTTCCCCTGCAACATACTTTTGTCCAAGAATAATAGAAAAAACAACAATAACAAAACCCATACTAAACATCTGCCCTAAAAGTCTAAAAGATGATAATAAAGAGGAAGCAACGCCGTAGAATTTTTTTTCAACTGAACTCATAACAGCATTCGTGTTTGGTGAAGAAAATAGAGCAAATCCAAATCCAAGAATAGCAAGAGCAATAATTATAAAAATGATTTTAATATCTTGATTAACAAATCCAAGTCCAATAAGTACAGCAGTTATTAAAGCCATTCCAAAGGACGCAAGTTTTTGTGGCTCAATCTTGTCTGATAGTTTACCTGCAAAAGGTGAAAAAATACTCATAAAAAGTGGTTGTACTCCTATAATTAAACCTGCTTTACTTGGTGGTAAATTTTTTATGCTCTGCAGAAATAAACTCATCAAGAATCCTATCGCAAAAGTTGCACTATAATTGATCAATGCTGCTATATTAGAAAATGTAAATGTGCGATTTTTTTTGAACATAAAAATATTAACAATAGGAAATGAGGCATTTTTTTCTACAAAAATAAATACAAAGAAAATAATTATACCTATGAACACCATTAAAAAACCAATAGGTGAAGGTATGAAAGTAAAACCAAGCATCAGCAAAATAATTGTTATCATAAATATAAATGAACCAATAAAATCAAATTTCTCATTCGGAGATTCAATCCAATCTTTTTTAAGTCTAGAAAACGAAACAATGGTTACTATAATCCCTATCAAAATATTAAAAAGGAAGATGTATCTCCATCCGAGTTTTTCAGAGATTATTCCTCCAAGTGTAGGACCAAGCAATAATCCCAAATAAACTGAAGTAATATTAATTCCAAGCACTTGCCCCCTGTTTTGTGGGGGGAATGCAGATACCAGAATTGAGGTAGCTGTACTGAAAATAAAAGATGCTCCAACTCCCTGTACGAGCCTAAATATTAGTAGCATAATAGCATTTGTTGAAATAAAGCAGAGTAGAGAACCAAGAGTAAAGATTATTATTCCAAGCTTAAAAAATTTTGTTCTTCCCAAAATATCTGTCATTCTACCAATTGGAACAAGTAATACAGCGGTTGTCAATAGATATGCTGTAGCAAGCCAACTAAGTAAAATAGTGCTTGTGTTAAATTCTATACCAATTACGGGCAATGCTACATTAATAGAAGAACCCATAAAAGCGGTCATAAAAGAACTAAGTGTTGTCACAATTGTAATATCTCTGTTTAATTTATTCTCCAGTATTTTTATCATACATCAATTTTAATTCTAAAAACAGAATCAACTTAATTTTTAAATTTAAAATTTTAAATTCAGAAAGTAGTAACTTGTATTTTGGTATTTTTGAAGAAAAACAAAACTAACGATTTAACCTACTATTGGGAGTTAAAAACTAAAAACAAAATCCCTAAACCTATTAAGGTTTAGGGGTTTAAGTAAAATAATAATTTTAGACTAAATTACTTACTTTAAAAGAAGCATTTTCTTGGTTAATGAAAAATCATTCACTCGTAAAGTGTAAAAATATACTCCTGAAGGTAAATCATCAGCGTAAAATTCAACAGAGTAAGTGCCTATAGGTTTATACTCCTCAACTAGAGTAACTACTTCCCTACCAAGAATATCTGTAATTTTTAGTGATACAAAGCCTGCGTCAGGAATTGAAAAATTAATTTTAGTAGATGGATTAAATGGATTGGGATAGTTCTGTTGTAAATCATATTGTTCTGGGATCTGTGAAATTTTTCCAATACCACCAGTAATAGGAGAAACATCAATACCAAAACCAACAACAGCAGCATCGCCAGAGCTATAAGGGGTGAAAGGACACCCACCAACAGACCAAACTCTTCTTATTCCCGTATATGATTTGTTTCTTACCGTCATAGATGTACCAGTCGAGGCACATTGTCCAACAAATAAAATCAAACTTTTTGAGGTATCGTAAGCAAATGGTTTATCAAGTTCTATACCCATCCATTTGTTATTATAACTTGTTAAGGTAACAGAAGCTTTATGATAAACTGTATCATAGGGACCACTATAAAACTGTCCTGAGGTCAATGTTGTAATTGTTGACTGTGCCATTAATATAACTAAATCAGTAAAAGTCCTTGTAGCATTTGCTGCCATAAAGAAATAAACTTTTGTAATTTGTTGCCCTGATGGAACAGGTCCTAATTCTCCAGCACGAATTAAGGTATTTACAGCTTTACCACCAGACATCATAAATGGAAATGCATTAGGTGTTCCTGCGGTATCTGCATGATTGTAATACATTTGTGCAGAAGCTCCAGAAAAAAGGAAAATTAGAAATGAAATTGAAACTAACTTTGTTAGTTTTTTGTGTTTGTTTTTAAAATTTCTCATAATTCTTAATTTTGAATTATGAAAAAATATTTCAAAGTTTTATATATATATACCTTAAAACTTAAACTGATCTCTGCTCTATAAAACTTCTCTAAAAAGTATTTATTTGACCAAAACCATTTTAATATAACTTGTATATGAGTCTGTTTTAAACCTGCAAAAATAAATTCCTGATGTTTCATTTTCAGCACTCCATAAGAACTGATATGTCCCTGCTTGATAAAAACCACTAGCAAGTTTTCTAATTTCTCTACCAAGGATATCAAAAATCTGAAGTTCAATTTTCGAAGAAATTGGCAAATCAATTTTTATTGTAGTTTTTGGATTAAATGGATTCGGATAATTCTGATAAAGTTTATAAGTCAAAGGAACATTGGTAAACTCCTGATACGAAATAGCAAGTGAGTTAACCGCTTTGAATCCAATACTTCCAACTAAAGTTGCTGTGCCTGAAGTAGTATCGTATCTAATTAAAGATGAAATCTGTGTGCCAAGTCCCGATGTCCCAAATAAATTGCCTTTATAATCAAAGGCAATTGATGAGGTTAAATTAAAACCTGGTGTACCAATAAATGAAACATATCCATTTGTCTTATTCACCTTATAAATCTTATTATTTAATGAAATAGCCCAAAGTTCTCCATTCAAAGGATTAATTGCCAGACCATACAAATTTGATATTCCCGTATTACCAATATAAACAGTATCACTTGTGGTTATGTTGTATTTGTATAATTTTCCGTCCTGAGTACCACAGTAAAGGTCATTATTTAAGTCGAATGCTATTGCAACAATATTCGGAATTGGAAGATTGTATGTAAAATATGCATCACCTTGTTGGGAATTTATTCTAACTAATTTTGATTGTTGGGAACCTGGGATACAACCGAAAATTATCTTATCACTAATACGAATCGCAATGCTTCTTATATCAAAAAATCCAGTAAGTCCAATTTCTGTTCCCGCTCCCGTAGAATCATTAATCATTAGAAATGCTCCATTTGATTGAGACCCTGTAATTGCATAAAACTTTTCTGCTAAAGCAGGATTAATTTTATATGACTTCCCTTTTAATATCACCCCAACATTACCTGCATCAGAAAACACTGTTACTGAATCCCTATAGTTGCCTGCGGAAGTTGGGTTAAATAATAAATTAAAGTCAAAAGATTGATTATAACCAAGTTTTATTGGAAAGGTATAATTACCTGCTAAAATAAATTGTGAATTACTAAATGTTAACCTTGAAATAGAAATCGTATCACTACCTAAACTTCTAATAGAAAAGCGCATAGTATCACTAACAAAATTAACTTCAATAGTACCAAAATTGAGACTATCTACCGTGGTTGTAATATGTTTACCTTCCAGTGGAATAACTCTCACAAGTCCTATCTGGCACGCCCAAGTATTTACAGGTTGTTCTGCATATTGAGTAATCATCCAAATGTTATTTCCGTCAGAGGGGTCAACCCAAATTCCATTATAATCCCCCCATCTATTTCTACCGCTTCCAAAAGTTTTCACATAATTCGCTTTACCCGCTTGTAGTAATTTGCTACCCGTTAAAGTATTTGGAGGCATTGAATTTAACCTTGTAGTAAAAAACGCTCCAATATATTCTGTCAAACCAGAACGGGAATAAGTAATCACTACATTATTATCCTTATCTAACATAAGAGAAGGATAAAAATGCCAATAACCATCTAATCCCATTGCTCCATCTTCAACTGCTTCATTTGTATTAGTATTAAACTTTAAGTAACGCACACTTGAATATGCTCCACCTGTTCCACTTCTGATTTGATGCACACACCATATATAACCATTTTTATATATAGGCTCAAATCGTAATGCAACATCACCACTCTCAATAAGTGGCGTTCCACCACCAAGTTGCTTTGCCTGTGTTGGAGCAGAATATTGAGTCACTGGAATATTCACCCCTGTCATAACAGGGTTAGTAAGTGGATTGGATATTTTATATAAGGTAAAGAAAGTTCCTGTTTGATATGGGGAGTGTACTAGAAGATAGTAATCATTATTAAATATATTTGGAGAAAGAAATATAGAAGGACGTACATTAAAGGTTCTTACGCTAAAATTTGCAGGATCTCTTATATCCCACAGATCAGTCCATACAACGGGACCTGGAGTATTGCTATATAAATATGATTTATTAATTATTCTAATTTTTGAACCTCGAAAACCAGCATTAAAACCAAATTGGTTTGCTGTTATATAAATTGCCTGCGTATCAAATCCTACACCTTGATAGTCCCCCCAATCATTAGAAAATGTTGAGCCATTAACATTAGAAGGCAATGCCCAATTATTCCAGAAGCCAAGAGGAATTGAATCATCAGAAACAGAAATAAGAAAATAACTTCTACTTGTATTATTATCGACATGAAGCCATACCATAATCCACCTTTTAGCAAAATTATCATAAGAAACCTTTGGATCAAAAGCATTAACTCCCCCTAAAGCACTTGAAAACCAATAGTCAATATTTATAGTCTTAATGTGTTTACCTTTTTTATCAAAAATTCTAAATCTACTATTATCTACAGCAATTATATGTGTTGGACCCGCTGCAATATATTGGTCAGGAGGAATATAATTTCCTGGGTCAAGAAAACCTTGAAAACTTTTTAGTACAACTGGTTCAGGGTCGCTTGTTTTTGTCTGATTATATGCAGAGGGATCGGTAAAGTAATTTGCTCCTTCTGGTGCAGCAGCAGGGGTATTATTCATTCCATCAGGATACTTTTCAAATGGAATCTTATTCCTAACTGGTCTTTGAACTGTAGGAGGGAGTGGATTTGGTTCATAGAGACCAATAAAATTATCTGTTGACACAGTCACTCCACTTGGGACAGACCCTGTTGCTGGTCCTTGATATAATTGTGAAAACCCCTTAAAATTCAAAAAAAATGAAAGTAAAATAACAAAAGCAATAAAATAATTTTTCACTTTATCAAACTTTAATTCTACATAATAATAAATAATAAGTTAATAAATTAATTATTTTATTTAAATTACTTTTTTAATAATCAATGTATAAAATTGCATTATTAAAAAAAACGAATACAATAATATTATTAAGGTTAGTATAATAATAATTGATTTTTATTCATTCATTGCGCTTCATAAAAAAGTGAAGCAACTAACTTAAAAGAATAATTTTAAGTAAACATTATCAATATTTATACTATAATAAGAATTGCCCTTCAATGGTCCTTTTATATTCAGTAAATTAAGAATATATTATTCATTTTTTATTTAATAATTTTTAATTTAACTTTGGAAGTCATAAACAATAATGAAATTATTAAGGTCATCACTAACAATATTAAAAAAAGATTTAAAGTCTGAAATTAGGAACAGGTATGCAGTAAATTCTCTACTGATGTTTGTAATTGTGATAATTACAATTATCAAATTTTCACTCGGAAAAGAAATTATTACACCTGAGATTCTCTGCGGATTGCTGTGGATTGCCATTTATTTTACTTCATCAAGTGCATTAGCACGGGTTTTCATAAAAGAGGAAGAAAAAGAAACTTCAACTGCACTAAAAGTATCCACGAATCATACACAAATATTTATCGGAAAATTACTTTTTAATTTTAGTTTAACCTTTTCCCTAAATATAGTTATTTTAATTCTCTTCTCAATAATTACAGAATTTACAATAAAGAATCCCATAGGGTTCTTATTAATATTCTTTCTTGGTAACTCAGGGATGGTAATATCATCAACAATTATAGCAGCAATAATTTCAAAGGCTAATGTGAAAGGCACTTTATATCCTGTTTTATCTTTTCCTGTTCTACTTCCCCTTTTAATTTCTGTTATTAGCGCAACAAAATTATCAGTAAATGGTAGTGTAATTCAAGACTTTTTACCTGACATACAAATTATGTTTTCATATTGTATAGTTATATTAACATTATCATTAATGGTTTTCAAATATATATGGGAAGATTAAAAATTAATTTTCTGGTTTATAAATTAAAAGTTCTTATGAAGTATATTACAATAATATTGTTAACAATCTTTCCATTAACAGCGGTTTCACAAGAAGGAATAATCTTTAAAAAGATTGAGCTTTTCGAGGCTGGATATGAATCACCTAAAGAAGATGTAGTTTATTCTACAGACTTTTCTAAAGAGAAAAGTAGATACATATGGACAAGAGTTTTTGTAAAGAACTTGCTATATAAACAATCGGACCAAACTCATATTATTCTCTACAAATATTATAATTCAACTGATTCTCTTATCGCTGAATTCACCTCGAAATTTAATATTAAAAAAGAGATGGAGGAGGTATATACTTCCAGAGGGTGGGGATATGAAGAACCAGGGTGGTGGGAAGAAGGCATTTATTCCGTTGAGGTTTATATAGATGATATTTTTGTAAGTGATAAACAGTTTATAATAATTGAGCAAAAATACTTACAGCAAGGTCCAAGAACAATTGAGTTTGAAAAGATGAAGTTTTGGGAAAGCCCATATACTCCATTACCATCTAATGAAAGGGTCTATCTTAAAAAATTTCCTCAAAGTGAAGCAAGATTCATTTATACTACTGTTGAGGTAAAAAATCTAATGTTTGGTAAGAGTGAAAATCATGTAAATTTATATCTAAAATACTATACCCCAGATGGATATATTTGGGGTGTTCCTAAAATAAGTGGCATACTTAATAATGAATGGGAATATGCAGAATTGTACAACGGATATGGATTCGACGACGCTGGAAACTTCTTACCTGGAATTTATAAAGTAGAAGTATATTATCAGGGAAAACTATTAGGGTATGATAATTTTATAATTGTAGAAGATTAATTAACATGGTCTCAGCTATCGATAAAGTCAATAATCTAAAAAAGGTTGAAGGTTCAAAAATAATTCACATTACAATTATAACTATTCTCTGCACAATTGTATTAATACCCTCATTTAACAATGGATTTTTCGGAGACGATTATTGCTGGCTATTACAGGCTCGAGAGAGCTCTACAAAAAATTTAGGTACAATATTCTTTGAACCTGCACCTTATGAATATTTTAGACCTATTCCCAAAATATTTTTTGTTTTGCTGTGGAAACTTTTTCCTATTCCTTCAATAGAAAATGAAAGTAATACGTTTTATTATAGACTATTTCTTTTAATATTACATATATCAATTACAATTGCTTTATATGAACTTATTAAGATAAAATTCAATTCTTTAGTAGCTTTTATTACTGCTTGTATTTTTTCAGTAATTGCCTGCCATTCGGAAACTTTATACTCTATTAATTGCTTAAACGAATTGCTCTCAACACTATTTATACTTATTGGATTAATTTTGTTTTTGAATTCAAAAGAAATATTATCTCCCAAAACTTTGTTATCGATTTTTTTCTTTCTTCTTGCAGTACTTTCAAGGGAAAGTGCTTTTTGTTTTATACCTCTCATTTTTCTATTCGATTACAAACCAAAACTTTCTAAACAACAAAAAGAGAAAAAACATTTTGTAAAAAAACTATTTATAATATTTGTAACTATATCAGTATATTTCATTCTCAGGTTTATTTCCATTAAATATTATGCAGAAATATATTCTACGGGTACTTACGGAGCAATTGACACAAATCCACTTAAATATATATATAAAGTTTTTCATTACTTTATAAATATTATTTTCCCTGTAAAAAGTATTTTTTATATTATTGGGTTTGAAAATTATGAGAATCTAAGAAAAGCATTTCTACATCCTCAAGAAAATATAAAGATATTTTTTATATTAATAGCTTTATCAGTTATAATCTTAGCATCAATAATTTATCTGATTTACTTATTAATAAAATCACAAAAAAACAAAAATGATGAATTATTAGATTCTAAATATTTTATCTTTTTGTTCCCAACCTTATTCATTCTTTCCTCTATTGTAGTTTACCTTCCTCTTGATGGAACGGCAGAAAGGTTTCTTTATTTACCTTCTGCTGGGTTTTGTATCCTAGTCGCAATACTGTTTGTAAAATTGCTTAAAGGATATGAAAAGAAATATCAGAAAAATGTAATTGTGTTACTGTTAATAATATTGATGGTGATATATACTCTATCAATTTATCATCGTTCATCCCTGTGGAGAAATGCATCTCTTAATACAAAAGACTTAATAAATAAGGTTAATACCACAATAACAAATAAAAACACAGAATTACAAAACAAACTACCCAACACTGAAAAACTCTCATCAAAACAAGTTACAAATGTTTTAATGTTAGATATTCCAACAATAGAAAAAGGAGTTTATTTTGTAAACCAGTACAATTTTAATTATATATGGAAATTTTATTATCCAAACCAAAAAGTAAAATTCTGGTTTTATAACGCACCCCCAAATATTGAAATAGATTTGATTTTTTCCTTAAAAGAGCCAAAGTAATAAATTTATATTTTTGCTGGCGGTAAATCAAAAGATGTATCTTTTTTCTCTATTGCTCGCCATAAATTCTGACAGGGAAATCTGTTTTCATAAATTGCTCTTGAAATCATTACGGAATCAACTCTGGGAATATTTAAGTCCATTATTTGTTTTAAGTGTGCATAAGAACCAATACCACCTGCAACTGTAATTTTTAAACTGGTATTTTCTGCAAGTTCAACTATTCTCTCACAAAAAGGGCCACCATAATTCCCCACTCGTGTTACATCCTGATATATTATTCTAGTAATTCCAAAACTCTCAACCCGTTTTGCAAATTCAAGTGGAGTTATGTTTGCATAATTTATCCACCCATTTGTAACAACATTATTTAGCTTTTCATCTATACCTATAACAATTTTCACAGCAGTGAATTTATCTACAAGTCGTTCCACAAAACCAGGAATTGTGATTGCTGCTGTCCCTATCACGAGTCTATAAACACCCAATTCATTAAACATTTTCTCTGCTGTTTCTATACTTCTTATCCCTCCTCCAAGTTGAATAGGCATATCAACAGAATGAGCAATTTCTTTAATTATTTCATAATTTTTCATTTCACCATATAATGCACCATCTAAATCTGTAATGTGAAGTGCTTTGAAATTTTCTTTCCTGAACAATTTAGCAACTTTAACAGGGTTATCTGTATAGTACTCAGTTTTATCATCAAGTCCTGCAAATATCCGCATACACTTGCCATCTTTAATATCTATTACAGGTATTACAAGAAGCATAATAAAACTAGAAAATTATGGATTATTTAAAAGATTATATATCGTTGAAAGACAAGAAGCTTAAGTACTATTTTCTAACTATTGCTAATTTTCCTTTTCCAACTTTGCTACCATCTTTATTATAAGCAACCACAATGTATATACCAGAAGGAACAAGATTACCTTTTTTATCTATTCCATTCCAGCTAGCAATTCTACCACCAGGTGAAGTCAACTCTGCAATAATCTCCCCTGTTAGTGAGATTATTTTTATACTCGAATTTTCGACAAGGCCATCAATTTTTACTTGTACACTTGAAGGCAGTATATATGGATTAGGTTGGCAAACGATTTCATCAAATTCTTCTAAAGGTTTAATTGCATCAGTACTGACTACTGATAACCCTTTATTTGTACCAAAATATGCTTTACCTGTTATTGGACTAACAACAATGCTGTTTACCTTATTATCTGTAATAGGGCTATTAGATGTGTTAAATTGTTCAATTAAAATACTTCCATCCTCTGAAAGGTGGAAAACACCATTTGATTCAGTTCCAATCCATTTATGATTTAAAACATCTACCGCAATACATCTACAGTTTTCTGTGAAAGGAACTTTTAACCCACCAGATATAATGCTAACTTTAACGGGAGGTGGTTTTTTCGAAGGGTCTCTTATAGCTGCTAATGGGTTGCTTATTACAAAAACTCCATTATTTGTTGCAATCCAAACTTCATTTTTCTTATCAACAATAACATCTGTAATATCATCAACTGCAAAATCACTCAAATAATAAAAACCAAATACATCATCTCCAGGATTTCCAATGGTATTATTTTCATTAAAGAAATATACACCTTTGGGAGAAATCTCTCCAGAAACTACCCATTTCGTATTATATGCATCAATTGCAACTTCTTCTAAGTTGCTGGAAGAAATTACAGGAGGATTAGTAAACCCAAAGAAAATGGAATCTCCGTTGTATGCATAAAGGGATTTGTTAGAATTTTGAACATAAAAGCTAATCCAAAATCTACCATTGTTGTCAAATGCTCCACCTGAAGGAACACAAAAACTTGGAGAACCTGGTATTCCTGGTAAGTTTGAGTTTAGGGGGTTATAATTCTTCATAGTTCCATCTGAATAAATAACAGTAGGACCGCCCCCAAAGCTCAAAGCCCATACAACACCATACCCTGCAATTACTTTGCTGATGTTATTACTATTTCCTATTTGGGGATAGAGTTCTTTTACATATGCATACCATATTTTACCATCAAACTTATAAAATCCAGCGTCCATCGTTGCTCCTGCTCCCCATATATTACCTTTATCATCCTCAGTTAAGTAATTGAAAGTGTTTCTGTGGGGACCCATTGGGTAATACTTACCAAATTGTCCATTTAAAAATATTATCAATCCATTCTCTCTCTCTGCTAAAAGTGGATAATCTGAATTGTACTTGCCTAAAACATTAAAATCACCATTGTTGTAGTATTTATATATTGTGCTTAAATCATTTTTATATGCGTACTGAACATTGGTATCTGTAATCATAAACAACCTATCCGCTATTCCCTTAGCATGTTTTATTTTGACACCAGATATTAAAGGATTAGGATATGAATACCATTGCCCATGATAAAAGTAAGCGAACCCAAAATTTGTACCTGCAAAGACTTTCTCGTCAAATACTTCAATTGTATTAATACTTGCGTCCAAAGGGCTATTGTTATAATTCGTCCAAGAAGATGGATTGTTTAAGTTACCAGTAACTTTTGCATACGCCATTCCTGACACAGTTCCTGCAAAAATTGTATCATTAAAAATTGCTAACCGATTGACTTTTGTTTTAAAGGAAAATGTTCCTAACTGATAATAAGGTGCGTCAATAAAATTAAAATTAATTACAGATATTTTTTGTATGCCATAACTTGTAGCTACAAATATATAATTCCCATAAATAACAAAATCATTTATAGACTTGTTTGTTTCTGTAGAATTTTTAATGTCGTATATATATTTCCATTTCTTATTTATCAAATCATATATTGAAATTGACCCATCTGATGCACCAACCCACAATCTGTTTTGATTATCAATTATTACTGAAGTCACATCATTATTTATTAAACCATTAATATTTGTAAATTCATCAATTACTTTACCTGAAGATACATTAATTGAAAACAGACCTCCTTCAGTTGCGCAATATGCAATAGATGTTGACAAATTAACCGCAATCGAACGAATGTTTTTCTTGTTTGTATAAATTTCCCATTTCCTGCCTAATGTAGAACTTTTAGTTTTATAATCACCAGCAGATATGCTCTCGGTAAAAACAAAAAATGTAAAAATCATTAACAGTAAAGAAATAGATAAGTATCTTTTTTTGTTGTCAAGGGATAATAAATTATTCTTGTACATCATTTATAACCGTTTTATTAAAGCAACTAAAATTAAATAGAACAATTAATATGAAATAATTTAATGTAAAAATCAATACTTTTTGAATTTTACTACTGGTTAAATTATTATTTAATTCAAATTTTGCACCTTTTATGTAAGTTTAATCTACACTTAAAATTTCCATTTATTTTATTGTTACTGCATCCTATATAAATTCTTAATCACTTAATAATTCAAATATTTTCAGTATAATATATTGCTCTAACTTATATTTAACATTTTACATTTTACATTAATTATGTATTTTTAAAAGTAAGCTATATAATAAAATTTTGGAAATAATTTTTATAAACCACAATACAATAAATAACCTGCTATAATGACTTAAAAACTCTTACAACAAGATCTTATGGAAGAAAAGAATAAAATCTCAGTAGTTATACCACTATACAACGAAGAAGAATCTCTGTTAGAATTACATAAAACTCTAAAGAAAGTGCTTGAGAATATGAATTGTAATTACGAAGTTCTTTTTATTGATGATGGCAGTACTGATAAATCCTGGGAAAAAATTAAAGAAATAAGAAAGGAGAATCCCTTTGTTAGAGGTATAAAACTGAGAAAAAATTATGGAAAATCTTCTGCTTTAGATATAGGCTTCCGACATAGCGGTGGAGATATAATAATAACAATGGATGCAGATTTACAGGATGACCCACAGGAAATACCAGAACTTGTTTCGATAATCAATTCTGGGTATGATCTTGTATCAGGGTGGAAAAAAATCAGGTATGACCCATTCATTAAAAAATATACTTCAAGATTTTTTAATCTTGTCACTTCCAAAATCTCAGGCATAAGGCTTCATGATTTCAATTGTGGCTTAAAAGCATACCGCAAAGAAGTAATAGATTCAATTAGAGTATATGGTGAATTACATAGGTATATTCCAGCACTTGCTCATATTCAAGGGTTTAAAGTAACAGAAAAAGTTGTAAAGCATCATCCAAGAAAATATGGAAAAACAAAATTTGGAGCCAGTAGATTTGTTAAGGGATTTTTTGATTTGCTAACAGTACTGTTTACAACAAGATTTATTAGACGACCTTTACATTTATTTGGAACTTTGGGATTGATTTCATTTATATTAGGAACAGGAATTACTATATATTTAACTGTTCTGAAATTTCTTTATGGTGAATATTTAACTAATAGACCTTTATTTCTTGTTGGAATATTATTTATAATACTTGGAGTTCAGTTATTCTCCATTGGATTAATAGGAGAAATGATTACTAAATCATTAAATACTGAAGAAGATATTCTCATTAAAGAAATAACAGAATAATTAATCCAGAACTTATAATGATAAGTAAGAAAGCACAAATAGGTAGCAATGTCAAATTCGGGGAATGTGTAACCATTGAAGATGATGTTATAATTGGAAATAATGTAGAAATAGGAAGTTGTGTATTTATTGGTAATGGTGCAAGAATAGCTGATGGAGTTAAAATTTTTCATGGTGCTTGCGTTTCTGGAATACCACAGGATTTAAAATTCAAGGGAGAAATATCAACAGCAGAAATTGGAAAGAATACTATTATAAGAGAGTTTGCTACTATCCACAGAGGAACCGCATGGAGTTACAAAACTGTAATTGGAGAAAATTGTTTACTTATGGCATATTCTCATATAGCTCATGATTGCGTGTTAGGAAATAATGTAATTATTGCAAATGCTGGAAATTTAGCTGGTCATATCAAAATTGATGACTGGGCGATTCTTGGTGGTTTATCTGCAATTGTTCAATTCAACAACATAGGAAAACATGTAATGATTGGAGGGGGTGTTGTTATTAGGAAAGATGTTCCACCTTTTGTTTTAGTATCACATCCAGAAGAGGCAAGGTTCAGTGGAATCAATACGGTCGGTCTTAAGAGAAGAGGATTTACACCTGAAAGGATACAAAAAATAAGAGATGTTTATAGGATAATTTTTGAATCAAAATACAACATTTCTGATTCAATAAAAAAAGTTAAAGACGAATTTAAGCCCGATGAAGATATAAACGAAATTATTAATTTCATTGAAAACAGCAAAAAGGGGATAATAAAAGGTCCAAAGTTAACTCATAAATAACAAAAATTTTCAATAAAACTAAAAATGGAAAATGCCCACAAGTAGAAATATAACAGAAGTAAAAAACATTACTACAAAAGTGCTCCAGGCAATGAAAGATAAAGGGGTAAAGATTACAATGTTAACTGCTTATGATTATTTGACTGCCAAATTACTTGACCTTGCAGGTATAGATGTAATTTTAATTGGAGACTCACTTAGTAATGTAATACAAGGAAACGAAACAACTTTACCAGTAACCCTTGATGAGATGATTTATCACACAAAAATAGTAAGAAGAGCAGTAAGAAGAGCATTTGTGGTTGCAGATATGACATTTATGAGTTATCAGGTAGGTGTTACAGAAGCGATTATAAATTGCGGTAAAGTAATGAAGGAGACTGGATGTGACGCTGTGAAAATGGAAGGTGGTGCTTATCTGGCAGAAACTGTAAGAAGATTGGTTGAGATTGGAATTCCTGTTATGGGACATTTAGGTTTATTACCGCAATCTATAAACAAATATGGAAGTTATAAAACAAGAGGTGAAGATAAAGAAGAAGCAGAACAAATATTAAAAGATGCTCTCATTCTAGAAAAAGCGGGTGCATTTTCTATTGTGCTTGAAAAGATACCCGCTTCATTAGGAAAAAGAATTACCAAACGTTTGAAAATCCCTACTATTGGAATTGGAGCAGGTCCAGACTGCGATGGTCAAGTTCTTGTTACTCATGATATGTTAGGGTGGGTAGATCCTGAAAAATTTGCTACTCCAAGATTCGTTCGTAAGTATATGAACTTATCTGAAGAAATGACAAGTGCTTTTAAAAGATATATAGAAGATGTTCGTTCTAATAAATTCCCGTCAAAAGAGGAAAGTTATTAAAGTATAAGTATCAACTTTTTTACAAGTTTTATTGTTTGGGATTTATTAATTTAAAAAATGAAACAACTTATTGATGAACTATAAAAAGACTTTTAAGCAAATAATAAATTTAATTTCAAAGAGCAAAAATATAGTATTGACCACACACTTAATACCTGATGGAGATGCAATTGGTTGTGAACTTGCTTTCTATCACTATCTTAAAGCAAAAGGTAAAAAAGTCAATATAATTAACCATTCTACAACCCCTGATAATTATAAATTCCTTGATACAAGAAAAGTAATAAAACTTTTCAGAGAGAACAAAGAAAAAAATATTAAATTAATTGAAAAAGCTGATTTAATTTTCTTACTTGATACAAATGAATATGATAGAACTAAAGGACTTTCAGAATATATTACTAAAGCACAAAGTAAAAAAATTTGTATAGACCATCACTTAGGAAATAATGGAAAGCTTTTTGATGTTTATCTCTCAGACACAGAAGTCCCAGCAACTGCTATACTACTTTATAAACTAATTAAGTTTGATAACGAAAAATACATTAATAAAAATGTCGCGGTAAATTTATATGCTGGTATAATGACGGATACTGGTTCTTTCAGATTTCCAAGAACCACAGCAGAAACATTTATTATATGTGCAGACCTTGTAAAAAAAGGAGCAGATCCCGTTGCAATTTATGAGGAGACTTACAACAAATTAAAAAAAGAAAAAATAAAGCTACTTGGAAAATTCATTGATAGTTTAACTTTTCATAATAATAACTCTCTGGCAATCGGAGTAATTACCCAGCAAGATTTAAAAAATTATAATGCTGAAGTACATGACATAGAAGGGTTTTCAACTGTTATAATGTCTATTGAGGGAATAAAAGTTGGAATTGTAATAGTTGAAATGAAGAATGATATTAAGTGTTCTTTTCGTTCAAAAGGTAATATTAATGTAAGAAATTTTGCAAAATACTTTGGTGGTGGAGGGCATAAAAATGCAGCTGGGGCGACCTTTCCATTACAAAACCCTCATCATTTGAAAAACAAGCTTATCAAATATTATAATAAATTATTGGTAAAGTAATACTCTAAAAAAATCTATTCAAGGGTAGCAAGATACCTTTCAGCATCTATCGCTGCCATACATCCAGTCCCTGCTGCGGTAATTGCTTGACGGTAATAACTATCTTGAGCATCTCCACAAGCAAAAACCCCTGGTACTTTTGTTTTGGTTGATTTTGGGTGTGTAATAATATAACCAATTTCATCAAGATCAAGCCAATCTTTAAAAATCTCAGTATTTGGTTTATGTCCGATAGCAATAAAAACACCTTCACAATTATGAATAAATGTTTCTCCTGTTTTCAAATTTTTTAGTCGTACACCTGTAACTTCTTTTTTATTACCTTCTTCTTTACCAATAATTTCTTCAACAACAGAGTTTAGTATGAATTTAATTTTAGGGTTTTGTTTTGCTCTTTCCACCATAATTTTAGATGCTCGAAATTCTTCTCTCCTATGAATTATCACAACTTCAGAAGCATGCCTAGTTAAGTAATTTGCCTCTTCCATAGCAGTATCACCACCACCTACTACAACAACTCGTTGGTTTCTAAAGAAAAAACCATCACAAGTTGCACAAGCTGAAACTCCATGACTCATATACTTTTTTTCTGATTCTAATCCAAGATATTTAGCTGAAGCACCAGTAGCAATAATAACAGTATCTGCTTTATACTCTATATTATCATCAGAATAGATTAAATACGGTGGTTTAGAAAAATCAACCTTAACAACAGTTCTAAAAAGCGTCTTTGCTCCAAATTTTTGTGCTTGTTTTCTCATAATATCCATAAGCATAGGACCTGAAATGCCATTTTCAAAACCTGGAAAGTTTTCTATTTCCGTTGTTATCATAAGTTGACCACCTGGTTGAGTTCCTTCAAAAACAAGTGGGTTTAGATTCGCTCTTGCTGTGTACAAAGCTGCGGTAAGCCCCGCGGGTCCAGTACCTATTATTATTACCTTATAATAATTTTCCATATTTATTTATTATTTTATTGAATTAATTTTCTCCTCAAGGTTTCTATTTTGGGGATTAAGTTCCAAAGCAATTTTCCAATGTTTTAAAGCATTTGTTTTATCTTTTAAAGCATAATATACATCACCCAAATGCTCTTGAACAACTGCAGAACCTGCATTTATTGCAATTGACTTCAAAATAAAATCAAGTGCCAAGTCATATTCTTTTAACTTGTAATATATCCAACCAATAGTATCAAGAAAATTGGGATTTTTTGGATCTTTACTTACTGCTTTCTTTGCCATCTCTAATGCTTTGTCAAGTTTCTCACCTCTAACTGCAAGATTGTATGCGTAATTATTCAGTACAAGTGGGTCATCAGGATTTATCTTTAGGGCCCGCTCATACATTTCTTCCGACTCTTTGTACCTTCCAGCTGTATTATAGGCAAGAGCAAGTGTAGAAAGCAGAGAAATATCATTGGGTTCTTTTTCAACTGCAATTTCAAAGTATTTAATTGCATTTTCATTATTTCCTTCCCTCTGCAAAATTAACCCATATAAAAAATTTAACCTATAATCATCTGAAAATAATTCTAAACCTTTTTGTACAATTTCCTTTGCTTTAGTGTATTGATTCTCGCTATAATATGATAATCCAATTAATGAATAAGGCTCAGGCTTTTTATCCTCGTCTTTTTCTAATATTCTAATGGCACTATCAAAATATTGAAAGTAACTGCTATCTTTTTCCGCAATTGCAATATTACCAAGGTAATAATATGGTTTCCAGTTATAACTTACTGTTGTATCATAATAATAAAAATCTATTAGGTATCTAAAAATATTTTTAGAAATGAACAAATATTCCTTTTCTTGAGAAATCAAATTGTAATATATTTCGCCAACCTGAATTTTATCACTATAAGTTAGTTTCGCTTTCCCTGTGGTTTCTGCAAGCAAATTAAATCCTTTCTCAACTTGATTATTTAAGAAATATAACTTAACAAGTTCAGTTTGTATGTTTTTATCTTTAGGGTTTATTTTAAACAGATTTTCATATATTGACAAAGATTTCTGGTACTGACCAATTATTCTATATAGCGCAGCAAGTTTTATATTATTAGACATATCAAAGGGATCAAGTTTTAATATGTATTCCAAAATTCTTGCAGCATCTTTGAAGTTTTGAGAATTCAAGTAAATATCATAAAGGCGATTTAGAACATTAATGTCAAAGCCATATTGGTCAGTAATTAATTCATATAATTCCAGTGCTTTTTGCTTGTTATTTTGTTCTTCATACAGCCTTGCAAGTGTATATTGGATACTTATATTCTCAGGTTCATTTTTCAAAATTGTTTCATAAATTCTTATTGCAGCAGGTAGATCGTTAAATTGAAGATATACATTCGCTTTATGAATTAAATAATCAGTTTTTTCTCCACCCTTCACAATTGCTTTGTTTATCTCCGCAAGTGCTTCCCTAAGTTTTCCAATTTTATAATAAGTAAGAGAAATAGCAAAATGAATACCTGGAGAATCATCAAATTCAAGTGCTTTTCTATATAAAGTAATCGCAGTAGTAAAATCTCCTTGTATTTCAGCTGTTTTTGCTTCTATAAAATACTCTATTGCGTTATAATTAAGTGAATCCTGAAAATAATTTGCTTCTAAATTTTCATGTAAACCACCTGCATTCCCATATTTAATAGGAAAAATTAGAAGACATAAAAACAAATATTTATATATTTGTCTTCTTACAATATTTTTTAAAAAATCACTCATTAACTTTTAAAAATAACTTTAATAATTCCAATCAAAAAGGCAAAAGAATTTTTAATTTAAAATAAAGGTAAAATGCGTCGAAAAATTATTATCCTATACCATATTTGTTCTTGATTACATAATAAAAAGAATTCTAAAATTCTGTAGCTTTGAATAAAAAACTCATTAGTAAGAAATTTTAGTTTATCTTTTAAAAACAAAGTTATACCTTTTCTATATCCAACGAAAAGCTTTCAGGGAAAAGTAACTAATAAAAAAGTAATAATATTCAGCATTTAACATTTAACAATTAAGATTTATATTTATACGAATATGGAAAAGTATATTTTTTACATTCTTTCTTTGCTTGCTATAGTTTCTGCAATATTGATGATAACAAGGAAAAATCCAATTGTAAGTGCTTTGTGGTTAATTTTTAATTTCTTCACCATTTCAGGAATATACTTACTTCTAAAAGCACAATTCATAGCAATAATTCAGGTACTTGTTTATGCAGGAGCAATAATGGTTTTGTTCCTTTTTGTAATCATGTTACTGAACTTAGATAAAGTAGAAGAGTTCAATTTCCCCGAACCAGAAAAGACTAAAAGAGATTATAAAAAACTTACAGCAATTTTACTATCTATACTTCTAATGTTTTTGCTCGGATATTCAGTTTATTTAGGTTTCGCAGGAAAATTTGAGGAGGAAAATCCTGAAGCATTGAATATTGGAAAGGCAGAATTTTTAGGTAAAAAACTTTTCCTCGAATATTCTTATCAGGTCGAAGTAATTGGTTTACTTTTACTTGCAGCAGTTATTGGGGCGGTAATTCTAGCAAAGAAAAAATTATAATTACATTATATAATATCAAATCCTGTATATTTAACAAGTACATCAGGAATTCTTATTTTACCATCTGCTTGTTGATTAGCTTCGAGCAATCCCACTATAAGTCTTGATGTTGCAAGTCCAGAACCATTTAGTATATGTACAAACTCTGTTTTTTGTTTTCCTTTTTCAGTTGTTCTTTTAAATCTAATCATTCCTCTTCTAGCTTGAAAATCAGTACAATTACTAATACTTGATACCTCTAACCATTTTTTTTCTGCATAAGACCAAACCTCAAGATCGTAGCATCTACTCGCTGCAAATCCTAAATCCGCTGTACATAATTCAACCACTCTATAATACATATTCAATTTATCAAGTATACCACAAGCATCTTGAAGCATTTTTTCCATTTCAGAGTATGAATTTTCAGGTAAGCAGAAATTTATTAGTTCAACTTTATTGAATTGATGAACTCTTAAAAATCCTTTTGTTTCCTTTCCGTAACTTCCTGCTTCGCGTCTAAAACAATTTGTGAATCCACAGTATTTTTTAGGAAGCTCTTCAATGCTGAAAATTTCATCGCGATGTATATTAATTATAGGTACTTCTGCGGTTGGAATTGCAAACAGATCATCTTCTTCTATCCTATACATATCATATTCAAATTTAGGCACCTTTTCCGCTGCTTCCATAGATTTTCTATTCACAAGAACTGGTGTTATTACTTCTTGATAACCATTTGCAATATGCGTGTCCAACATAAAGTTTATTAATGCTCTCTCAAGTATTGCACCTTTTCCTTTGTATAGTGGAAATCCTCTTCCTGTTATTTTGGCACCTCTTTCAAAATCAATTATATCATGCAATTCTCCAAGTTCAATGTGATCTTTTATTTCAAAATCAAATTGCTTCTCTGTTCCATAAACTTTAATGACGACATTATCTTCTGGGCCTTTCCCTACAGGACAATCATCGGAAGGAAGTGCAGGAATATAATACAATAAGTTTTGAATTTCAGTTTCGAATTTTTTTACTTCTTCATCAAGTAGTTTTATTTCATCAGCAATTTTTTTCATTTCCTCCATTTTGTCAGAAACATCTATCCCTCTTGATTTTAGTTTCCCAATTTCCGCAGAAGTTTCATTTCTAATCTTTTTCAAATTCTCAACTTTTACAAGTATTTCCCTTTTTCGTTCATCAAGTTCCCTTATTTTATCAACGTTATCTATAGATTCATTCCTTAATTTGAGTTTCTTAATAACAAAATCCGGATTTTCTCTAATTAATTTAATATCAAGCATAATTTTACATTATATATTACCATTCAAAATATGAAAACTACTTGCTTTATTAAAGTCAAGATAAACAATAAAGAGTATAAAGAATTAATATTTCTACAATGCATGAATTTTCATCCTATTCAATTGTAACTAGATATTTTAGTATTAAAAAGATAGAAAAGTCTTAAAAAATTTTCACCCCACTATCAAAATTCATTATATAGTTAAACTTTGTAAATTTAGCCCCAAAATAATATACCCTATATTACTATTTTGTATTCCAAAAGATAACTTAATTTTGAATCAGAAAATTTAAATTATCAACGCTTATACCCAAAACCTCGAATTGTAAAAAATCTTTATTTATAACATAACGGACTACAAATAATAAAACTTTCTTGTTTATCTATTTTAGTAATATCATTTTTTTGGTCTCACAAAAACCTACCGTGGTTAATCTATAAAAATAAATTCCTGCTGGATGATTATTTCCACTCCATTCAATCTCATAAATTCCTGGAAGATGTTCCTTGCTTATTAGCGTTTCAACCTCCCTGCCAAGAATATCGTATACTAAAACTGAAATAAAACTATTCTGTGGCACTTGATAAATTATTTTTGTTGTTGGGTTAAAGGGGTTTGGGTAATTCTGATACAAAATAAAACCTGTTTGCAACTTTGATGAAATATTATTTTCTTGAGTAATAATCTCAAGCAATGCTCTCCTACAAACAGATTGATTATCTATCCCAGCATATATGTAATTACTATCAACAACTAATGAAAGAATCATGGGAATAGGGGTAAATCCCTCGTTTCTTTCAATCCAACTTGTTCCATTATCCTTAGAAAGGAAAACTCCATATTGATATGTCCCAGCAAAAATATTATTCCCATAAATTGAAAAGGAACTAACCTGTTTGTCTAATGCAGTTAGTATCCAATTTGTACCATTATTAGTTGTAAGATAAACACCGCTAGCAGTTCCCGCAAAAACTCTGTTTCCCATTGAAGTGAGACTAAAAACCATTTGATTAGTTAGGGATGTTTGTAACCAATTTATTCCTCCATTCGTAGAGCGATATACACCGTCCCATTGCGAACCAGCGTAGATATTATTTCCAGCAATAGTTAAGGAATATACAGTACTACTCAGAGATGTTTGCTGCCAGTTTAAACCATTATTTGTAGAAATATAAATACCACTTCCTGTTGCAGCTAAAACTCCATTTCCACTTACAGCAATGGAATATACTGTTACATTGTTTAGAGAAGTTTGAGTCCAATTGCCCCCAAAGTTAGTAGAGAGATATATACCAGAATTTACTGTCCCTCCATAAATTATATTTCCACTTATAGCAACTGAATAGACAAAAAGATTCCCTAGTGAAGTTTGTATCCAATTTAATCCACTGTTTGTTGAAAAATACAAACCACTACTACCACCTGCGAATAAATAATTCCCACTATAAACCAATGAATAGATAGATTGATTATTAACTCCTATTTGAATCCAATTCATACCATTATTCGTTGAAAAGTATACCCCCTGAAATTCGGTTCCTGCATATATATTATTTCCATTAATTAACAAAGTAATAGCTGTCTTGTTATTCAAAGAAGTTTGGCTCCAGTTCACACCATTGTTTGTTGATATATAAACTCCATATTGATATGTCCCAGCAAATACATTATTACCGTTGAGAATTAACGATAAAACATTTCTATTATTCAAGGTAGTTTGAACCCAGTTCGTTCCATTATTCGTCGAAAGGAAAACCCCATATTGATTTGTGCCAGCAAAAATATTACTTCCACTCGCAATTATAGAGTTAATAGACATATTATTCAAAGAAGTTTGGCTCCAGTTCACACCATTATTTGTTGATTTATAAACTCCATATATTGCAGTCCCGGCAAATACATTACTACCACTTATACAAATGGAATTAACGGATCTATAATTTAATGAAGTTTGAATCCAGTTCTCTCCATTATCAGTAGAGTAATAAATTCCATTTTCATTTGTCCCAGCAAAGAAAATATTTGCAGATACAACAATACAATAAACATCTTGATTGTCAAGTGCAACCTGTGTCCAATTTAGTCCATTGTTTGTAGTCTTATATATCCCATAATCTTCAGTACCGGCAAATAGAATATTTCCACTAAAAGCCAAAGTATAAACTTTTTTATTATTAAGAGAGGTCTGCTTCCAACTTACTCCATTGTTCGTTGATAAATATACGCCCTGCCCATTGGTACCCACAAACAAATAACTTCCATTAGTCGCAATTGAAAAAGCTGTTCCTCCATATGGACCCCCGCACTGAGTCCACTGTGCAAAACTGGATGAAATTAATAAAAAGGAAAATATGAATTGAAGAATGATTAAGGTTGTAATTAACTTTTTCATGATGGGAATAATTTAGTTTTGTTTTGTGTTATTTTGTTATTCTCCTATTGAATTTTAACCTTTAATTTCTAACCCTTTAAATTTAAAACAAAACTTAAATAACCTCTCAATATTACAAATACTTAAAGCTAATAAATAAAATTTTTTATTGAAAATACCCTGATTATTATTCAATATTCTTACCGGTATAATCACTCTATTGATCAAATATCTATTGTTTTAAATGTACATATCAATTATCTTAATTTCAACATATTTTTTTCTTACCCCTCTACAAATCTGTGAAATTTGATTAACTTTTTTAATTCTATATAAAATTCTCTACTTCATTTGCAAGATAGGTCTTATAACAACTATAATATATCTATCCAAAATAATAAATAACATTTGAAATTGGAACCTCCCCGTATTAATATTGACTTAAAAATAGTTCAAAACCTTTCTTATAAATCTTTTAATATAGAAACTGAATAATATTTACTATAAAAATCCAAAAGTTTTCTAAATACCTTACAAACCCAATTCAAACTTTAATAGTTGTATTCCATCCCTTGCTGTCATTGGTTTTAACCCAAGCTCTGTTTCTGCTTTGAGTGTAATTAAACCAGATTTTAATGGGCGTGGTGCGGGTTGGTTCAGTTCAGAGGTAAGGATAGGTGTTATAAGTTCTCTATCATAGCCAAATATATCGCACACCAGATATGCAAAATCAAGGCGTGATAAAATATCTTTTCCTGCTATATTATAAATCTGTTGAACATTTTTCTTCCCTTCAAATTTCTCTATCACCTTAAGAATACCATAGGCAAGATCTTCTGCATGAGTCGTATTACCTATTTGGTCCTTAACTATTCTAACGGGTCTTGAATTACTTAACTCATTAACCAACCATAAGGCAAAGTTAGGTTTAACATTATTACCACTACCATATAAAACAATAGTTCGTAAAATTATAAAGTCCACGCCACTTGCTTTCAGTGCATTTTCGCTTGCAAGTTTTGATCTACCATAAAATGATATTGGGTTTGGCGTATCTGTTTCTGTATATGGACCATTTTTTCCATCAAATATATAATCAGTAGAAATATGAATAATTTTTGCGTTACAAATTCTCGATGCAATTATAAGATTTTTAACAGCATCTACATTGAGTTTCCAACATAAATCTTTTTCTGTTTCACACTCATCAACATTTGTAAATGCAGCACAATTCACAATAAATTCAGGGGAATATTTTTGTGTTATTTTCTTTACATTTTCCTTGTTTGTTATATCAAGAGTTTCATAAGAAATTCGTTCTTGACTATCTTCAGGAAGTAGTAAAAATCTTTCTAAAAATTCTTCTAAATCAAAAAAAGAATTTTCTTCAATAGAGGTATTTATAAAATGAAAATCTGATTCTCTTAATAAAATTTTTGTGAGGTTTTGTCCGAGTAATCCATTTGAACCTGTTACCAAAACTTTTATCTTTTCCATAAATCTTCCAGAAATTCCTGTATAATTATTTTAATTGATAGAGGTTTTCAATACCCTCAATAGAGGTTTTAAGTGAAGCTATACGGTTTGCATAATGCAAACTTTTTATAAAATCTCTATTATTAGCATAACTTAACATAAAAGCAGAGGCAAATACATCTCCACATCCTGTTGTATCTTTTAAGTTATGATTTTCAATCGCTCCTACATCAAACTTATCAAGGTCTACAAATGATTTATTTCCATATTTTTTTTCTTTTTTCTGATAACCAGAAACACCATCAGCACCCTTTGTAATAACTATACCTTCTAAATTAACCTTACTTAAATCAAATTCCATTAACGTAATGTTATTTTTATGGAAAATCTTTTCAAGGGTTTTTGGTGCATTTATCAATAGTTCTTCAACTATTTCATACTCATTTTTTTTAGATGCTGACATAGATTTAACCTCAAATTCATTCATCTGTACAGTGTTTGCGCATAAACACCATTGTCGCCAATTTCGCAAATTCGTATGAACTCTGGTTCCATCTGGATTGGTTTTCATAACTAGATTATGAACATCAAGGTGAATGTAACTTTTAAAGGTCTGCCGTATTTTTAACATCGATTCAAGAGTAATATCAATACCCGAAACCATATTAATTAAAATGGCATCTATTTCTTCAGGAGATAAACCAATTAAGTCCATTATTTCCTCAAATTTCAATGGATAGGTTGGGTGTGTAGAGGTTTCAAATCTTGCCGAAAGACCAGATTTATAAGTAGTATAATATAGATTTACTTTTCGTGTAGGGTGTTTAACCTTATTTATCCCACTTAATTCTATGTTTGAGTATTTCTTCAAAAAACTTGTTATATTTTCAAATTCGTCTTCCCCTAAATTCATTACTGGCTTTACCATATCTCCTGGTTTAGATAAAATAGCAAGAGATATTATTGAATATAAAATACCACCATAGCTATGAATCGCTGAACCATCTGGTTTATGAATTATATCAACGCAGGGTTCTCCTATAACAATGTATTTCATTCTAAAATATGAAATTATAAGGTTATTTAATTTCTACACCACCAAAATTAATAGTAATTGTACCTTGATGAGTAAAACCCAAATCTGAATGCTTTTTAAATGCGTAATCAATCTGAAATAAACTTAGAAACAATCCAATTCCAGCAGAAAAATTTGTGGGTTCACTGCCAACGCCTGCTCTTAAATCAATTCTACCTGGCATATTTCCAATAGTATTAGTAATAAAAATTGAATATTCAAAAGCCCCTTTAAAAGAGAATGGATATTTAACATCTTTTTCCGTTTCAATAATAAATTTGAGGTCATCTCTTGGTTGTATTGCAAAACCCGTTTTATAGACCTGTGCAATTCTTTCCTTTGATTGTCCAATTTTACTACCCGTAAGATTTTTAGCAAAGAAACCCCATTTTAAAAAATTCGTTATCTGTGCCATAGCCCCTATATCAACCCCAAATGAGGTTGCAGAATTATAATTCTTTATGCTCAAATGATACAAATTAAAGCTCAATCCATAATATATTCTATTTCTGTACGAGTTTCCATAAGAAATAAGCCCTGTAATTTCTTTATACAAATCAAACCCATATGACTTAACTCCCAAACCAAAAGTACCAAATTTAGTAGGTTCAGCATAAGAAAGTGCTGTAGTAGATAATTCAGAAATTCCATACGGAGCAGGGCTATAGAAAAATGATATTTCTCTAAACTTCATTTGTCCTAATCCAGATGGATTATAAAAAACAGCAAGTGAATTATCTGAAATAGAGGTAAATGCACCATTCAAAGCTGCTGCTCTTGCTCCTATATCAGTAAATTCAAATTGTGAAAGTGAAACTTTAATAAAGAAAACAAATATAAAAATAAAGGAGAATATGAAAATGTCCCTTTTTGATTTTGGAGAGATAATATTAACTGATTTATATAATAGTTTCAAAATAATAATGTTTTTTAGCTCTGTTAAAATAAAATTATTAATTAAATGAATTGACATTTAAAAATAAGAATTCAAAATTTAATTATAAACTTACTTCGCTTTAAAATATGTTAAATAGTATTAAATATATAACCATATTACTACTTTTTTCGTTATCAGTAATAATTACATGTGCACAGGATTTTGAAGCTACAGTGATACTTAATATGGAAGCTCTTCCACCAGATGCAAGGGACAGATTAAAAGACTTTAAACAACAAACAGAAGATTACTTAAATAAGAACAAGTTTGCCGATGGCCCTATCTACAAAATAAAAGTTACACTTCAATTTAATTTCAGGGGTACAAATGGGTTTGATGGATATGAAGCTCAACTGTTTGTCATAAGTCAGAGAATTGTTGATGATTCTATTAAACAATGGCAACCTAAATATGTAGTTGCCTTTCGTTATCTTGATGAAAAGTGTTCTTTCAATTATAATAGAACAATGCTCTTTGTTAAAAATGATGTAAGATTTGATTCATACTTAAGCTTGCTTGATTATTATGCTTATATGGTTTTAGGATATGATGAAGATTCATTTTTCCCAAAGGGAGGAAATAAATATTTTCAGAAAGCTCTTGATATCTGCAACAAACCAATGACTGACAGAAAAGGGTGGACAGCAGAGGTTGGAACAGGTAAACCAAGTAGAGCAGAATTAGTACAAGAATTATTGAACTCAAGAATGGATGATTTTAGATTAAATTATTACAAATACCATTGGGAAGGTGTAGACAATTTTTATATACATCCATACAACCAGAAAACGGCTTTAAACACAATGCTTGAAGCTCTTGAAAAAATTGGGGATTTAAAAAAGAGAGAAGTAAAAGCATATAATATTGATTACTTTTTTGAAGCAAAAGCACAGGAGATAGGGCAGTTTTTCCTTGCGTATGGAGATAGAACTGTATATGACCGATTAGCGAGAATAGACCCCGCACATCAAAGAATATATGAAGAGTTTAAAACCAAAGGGAAATAATCTTTACCATCAATTACTTAGTATCTTATGATCTTAGAAACAATCAAAATTAAAAATAAACGAAAAAGTTATTTACTCACAGATATAAGGTATCCCGAAAACATTAGTGAAAATTGTCCAATTTTTATTTTCGCTCACGGGTTCAAGGGCTTTAAAGATTGGGGATGCTTTCCATATATGCTTGAAAAGATAGCGGAAACGAATGTTTTCTGTGTAAGTTTTAACTTTTCTTACAATGGAATTGGAGAAACAGATTTAGATGAATTTACAAGACTAGATTTATTTGCAAAAAATACTTTATCAAGAGAACTTGAAGACTTAAGCGCTATAATCGACTATTTTGACAACAATAAAGAAAATTTCAAAAAATACAACTTTGAAAATCTTGTTTTGTGTGGACATTCACGAGGTGGGGGAATTGCAATTTTAAAAGCATCAGTAGATAAAAGGGTAAAAAAACTAATCACTCTTTCTGCTGTATCAACATTCCATAGATACACAGAAAAACAAAAAGAAGAGTGGGAAAGAAAAGGATATTTAGAAGTATTAAATACAAGAACAAGGCAATTGATGAAAATGAACTATACGTTTTTAGAAGATTTAGAAAAAAATAGAGAACGCCTTGATATACAGCAAGCAGTAAAAAAAATCAATTGTCCTTTTCTAATAATACACGGGACAGAAGATCTTTCAGTCGATTTTTCAGAAGCAGAAGAACTCTACAGGTTAAGCAATAAATCAACAACAAAGCTTATACCTATAGAGAAGACTGGACATACTTTTGGAACAGTTCATCCCTTTCTAGATACAACTCCATTTTTAGAAAGAGTTATCTTAGAAATTACCAACTTTATTAAGGGGTAGAAAATTCTAAAGCTTAAAATCTGAAGAATTAGAAATATTTTTAGGGAACTTTAATAAAATGAATACTATTTTATATCTGAAAAAGGATTAAAAATATGAAAAATATTATATACATATTATTATTTATAATCTCATTTAATCTATCCTTTGCTACTACTCATATTGTTCAAGTATCAAACTATGCGTTTACTCCTCAGAATTTGAATGTCACAGTCGGAGATACAATTAAATGGGTTTGGGTTTCTGGCATACACACAACAACTTCTACAACAATTCCCCAAGGAGCAACTCCATGGGATGTAATTATAAGCAGCTCTAATCAAACATATTCCTATCCAGTTGTCGTACCTGGACTTTACAATTATGTATGTACTCCGCATATTCCAATGGGAATGGTTGGGTCATTTAACGCAAGTCCAAGCAATATAACCCCAATTGCTGCTATTGCTTATAATTACGAATTGTTCCAAAACTATCCTAACCCATTTAATCCAACAACAAAAATCCGCTTCAGCATTCCAAAATCTGAATTTGTCACTTTAAAAATTTATAACGTAGTCGGTGAAGAAATAGCTGTACTTGTGAATAAGTTTTTAAATCAAGGTATTTACGAATATGAATTTAACGCAAATAACTTAGAAAATAATTTGTCAAGTGGAGTATATTTTTATACTTTAAGAACAGAAAGCTATCAAGAAACAAAGAAATTATTGTTGAGTAAATAGCAAGGTTACTTTGCTTTTAAAAAAGTTATATTAATAGTTAAAAAATCTTGTTACAAAATTTCGGGGAGAATTTTTGTTCCAAATTATTTTATTTCAATTAAAGAAATAATATTCTAATTTAACCAAGAAAATTAATTAAACTACCTATGAAAAAGAAAATTTTACTATTATGTATTTTTTTTCTTGGTTACACTATTTCATTTTCTCAAATTCCTTTAACCTCATACTCACAAAATATAGTTCCAGATGTTATGAATAATGTAAGAATACTTGATGTCTTTACAAATACAGCCTATACTATTAGTCTTGATTCATTCCCTGTTTTTCCAGGATTTCCCATTACTTATAATTATTACAACTATGAAGGTGGGATTTATTGTAATATGGATTCTGATCCCGAGCTTGAAATAGTGTATACTTTAGGATACAATATTCATGCGTTAAACTATAATGGAACTCCAGTCCCTGGCTGGCCAAAGACAGTTTCTTCCTATGCTATTGATGGAGCACCTGCTTTTGGTGATATTGATGGAGATGGACAGGAAGAAATTGTTGTTACAAATCATGGTGCGACTTCGGGCGGTTTCATTTATGCTTTTAAAAAGAACGGAACAACCGTAACAGGGTTTCCTATTAATCATGGCTATTCTACAAGAACTCCTGTCCTTGCAGATTTAAATAATGACAATAAATTAGAAATTATTGTAAATAAAAGATTATATCCTGTTGGTGAAATATGGGTTTATAAAGGTGATGGAACGGTTTATCCAGGATGGCCTAAATCTATAGGACATGTACCAGCATCAAGTGCTGCGGTTGGAGATATAGATAATGACAATGTAAAAGAAATCGTAGCAGAATCTTATACTGGACTGTATGTTTGGAAAGCAAATGGTGATTCTATGCCTGGTTTTCCTTTTATGATGCCAAATGGTGATGTAAATTCATATTCATCTCCCGTTTTAGTTGATATAAATAATGATAACAAAAAGGAAATTATCTTTGGTACTCATGTTTCTGGTGGTGGGGGCTATGTTTATATTTTAAAACATGATGGAACAATTTATCCCAATTGGCCTAAGTATACCAATTACTGGATTTATGGCCCCCCTGCGGTGGGATATATAGATAATGATAATACACTTGATATCGCGGTAGGAGATCAAGTAATGAGTGCAACCCCTGTTGATATGCTTTACGCATGGAATATTAATGGTGTTTCTTTAAGTGGTTTTCCTATTTCATCTCTCAATGCAATTAACATACAGGTTCTTCTTGCTGATATTGATAACGATAATCAAACAGAATTGATAATTGATGATAATACCACTACAGGAGGGCAGGGAAAATATCTTGCCTTTAATCATGATGCATCACCAGTAGCAAACTGGCCTATATATACATCAGGAACTACATTTTATCAAAATCCTTGTTTATTTGATGCAAACAGAGATGGCATTCTTGATATGACAGGAGCTGGTATGAGTACTTCTCCACAACAAACTTCTATTTACCTCTGGAATTTACAAACTCCTTATAAACCTCTTAAAATGTATGTGCCAATGTTTCAATTTAATCCAAGGCATAATGGTGTATATGGTGATGTGTGGTTAACAAATGTAAAAAATGCCCAAACTGAATTTCCGCAAACATTTATTCTTGAACAAAACTATCCCAATCCATTTAATAGTTCTACTATTATCAAATATCAATTAGGAAAAAGTACAAATGTAAAATTAATAGTGTACGATATCACGGGAAAGGAAATTATTATTCTTGTAAATACAAAACAAGAAGCAGGAAAATATGAAGTTAAGTTAGACGTCAATAATTTGCCAAGTGGAGTTTATTTCTATAAATTAATTACTGACAACTGTGTAGATACTAAAAAATTAATTTTAATAAAGTAAGATTTTTTAAAAACAGTAATAAAAACTGGTCTCTTTACAACAAAAAGAGACCAGTTTTTTTACAAAAATACTCTTAGAATTATTTTAACAAATTCTAGGTAATTGTTCACCTGAAATCATATCGAGTATTCTGTTATTTCCCAAGATTGTTTTCATAACAACCCTTCCTTCATTTTCTCTTGTTACTTCCCCAATAATTTCAGCTTTCTTGCCTTCAGGAAGAGTTCTTATTGTTTCTAAAATTTCATTTGCATATTCCTTAGAAACTATTGCAATTAATTTACCCTCATTAGCTACATACAGCGGGTCGAAACCAAATAATTCACATGCCCCTACTATTTCTGGTAATACAGGAATTCTTTCTTC
>JAOADD010000049.1 GCA_026417495.1 Ignavibacteria bacterium | reverse complement strand
CAGCACAATGGTGGTGGTTTATAGAGAATTAAAATCCTTAAAATGGGTAATGGTGCAATTTATAAGCATGACCGGCAGTGCTTATTTAATGGCGTTTATTGCATATCATTTATTGTCGTAACTTTCTTATTTTAAGTTTATATAGATACGAAAACAAAATGCAAATAGAATGCATTTTGTAAAAATATTTTTGTCTCGCTAAAATATCAGTTATGATAAGATTATTTCTGATTACACTTATTTTATCTCCTCTAATCAACTACAAAAACATAGTTAATAACCCTTTTTTAAGTTATCAACAAGAAGATTTAAAAGTCATTAAGGCCTGCTATGCCCACAACTTCATAGGTAGTAATGCTATCGTAGAAGGTAAAGTGGTGGGTACCTATCGTTCTTCAAAAGGACATGTATTTTTAAATTTTGAACAAGCTTACCCCAATCAATGCTTTACAGCTGTTATTTTTTATAGTTCCATGAAAAATTTTGGTGGCTTTTTTAATGAAAAGCAATATGTTGGAAAAACAGTACAAGTTACAGGATTCATAAAAGAATATAAAGGTAAGCCCGAGATTATTGTCAATTTTCCCGAGCAGATAAAAATAAAATGATAAACTCAAAAACAACATAAATAAAAAGCAAAACCTATGAAAAACAAAAAAACAATCAACGAAATAGCATCAGAAGAAGAATTCATAAAAAATCAGAATATGAAGGATGAATTAGAAAAATTAAAAGAACAGGAATTAATCAAACAATTTAAAATAGAAGAAGAACTAGAAAAATTAAGAGAAGAAGAATTAATTAACCAACTCGAAATGGAACAGGAACTCGAAAAACTTAGAGAAGAAGAGATGATTGAACAAATTATGATAGAAGAAGAATTAGAAAAATTAAAAGAAGAGGAGTTAATCGAACAAATCATGATAGAAGAAGAACTTGAGAAATTAAAAGAAGAAGAGTTAATTGAACAAATCATGATAGAGGAAGAACTGGAAAGATTAAAAGAAGAAGAATTAATGGAACAAATCATAATGGAAGAAGAACTAGAAAGGTTAAGAGAAGAAGAATTAATTAGCCAATTAGAGGTCGAAGATGATTTAGATGCGCTGCAAGAATTTGAAGACGAAATGTATGAAAACGATTATTACGATGAGGAAGATTATTGATAAAAACATTTATTTATGAAAAAATCCTGAAAATGAGAACAGAACATCAAAGATGCAAATAGATTTCATAAGTAAGCTTTTTAATTGTCTTAAATTCAAAAATCAAATCAAAAAAATAAAAACTTACAATTATGAAAAAAAATGTCTTTAAATTAATCACATCTGTAACTATCTGGGGAAGTTTGTTGCTTTATGCAAAACAAACATTTAGTCAATACTACTCTGCAAGTAAATTTAATGCAATATTACTATGCAACGACGGAAAAGTCATGAATTGGGGTATGTGCAATTGCAGCGGATGTGGATTGTATAATACATGCTTAAATAATGGTTATATCTCTGTAAGTAGTCCCACTCCTGTAAATGATCTACCAGGAATATTTGTACAAGTATCCTCGTATGATAATAATTTTGGAGCACTCCGGAATGATGGAAAACTATTTTTGTGGGGAAAAAACGATTATGGCCAACTTGGAAATAACTCCACTATATCTTCACCTACTCCACAAATTCTTTCAACCATTAATAATGTAAAATACTTTGGTTTTAATAATACATTTGATAACATTTTCAACAATGCTTATCCTTTTGTTTTTGCTATTAAAAACGATGGAACAGTATGGATGTGGGGCAATAATACTTATGGACAATTAGGTATTGGAAATAAAACATCTCAGTTAAAACCTGTACAGGTAAGTAATCTAAACAACATTGTAAAGGTATCGTGTGGCACCAAGCACTGCCTTGCCCTTAAAAACGATGGAACTGTTTGGGCATGGGGCGCCAATGATTCACTCCAATTAGGTGTATCCAATATTTCTGAAGCACTCACACCCATTCAAGTGCCTGTATCCAACATTATTGACATTGATGCATCTTATATGGGATCAGTGCTTGTTGGAAATGATGGAAAAATCATTATTTTTGGACATACCCCTTACCCCGGGCCTAACACAATAAGAAAAATTCACCATATTACCAATATTAAATCTGCAAAACTAGGTAAGTATCACATTCTTTTACTTAAAAACGATGGTAATGTATATGTAATCGGAGAAAATATGTCTGGAGTATTTGGAAATGGAAATGTTTCTTCAATAATTAAAGATACCAATGGTGTACAATCTGCCATCAGCGATGTTAATCTTATATATACTCGTGAATCATTAAATGCTGCAATCAAAAACGATGGTACATTATGGGTATGGGGATATAATACTGTTGCTGATAATTGTACATTAATCAATTATTCTCCTTGTTTAATTAACAGTAGCTGCGCTCTTAAAGTAGGAATTGATGAATGGCATGAAAGAAAAGCACTTATTGGTTTTATTTCTCCTAATCCTTTTATTAAGACATTCAGTATAAAAGTAAATCAACCCATCTTAAATATCCAAAAAGTGTCCATTCAAGATGTACTGGGAAAATATGTTGAGTTTAGTTATTCTATTGACGAATCTATGGAAGAAGTTCATTTCACCGTTGAGAATAATTATTCAAACAAAATACTAATAGTTCAGATGTATGTAAATGATATACCTATAACCTTTAAAGCCATTCAAAATAATTAACTCACTTACAGCGAAAAAGAAATTCTATAAAAAACATTATTAAATTCTTCCATGTGCAAATAGATTTCACTCTATTAAAATATAATTGCAAAAATTAATATTATGAAAACATTTACTAATAAGGTAATTCAAAAAATTAAAAAAGAAAGTATATCTAAAACTATCGTACTATCCTCTTTAGCAATGTGTACTAACAATAGCTGTCTTACTCTTTACACCAAAAAGAGCCCAGATATAGTTTATGAACCAACTATAAAAATAGCAAATAAAAAAGATGGGCTTCTGCACTTATCTGTAGTTTATCCTAACAATAGAGTTTTAGGCTTTGGTCCACAAGCAGGATATCAAGATCCATATGAAAAAAATATGCCGAAAGTCAATTGGGAAGGCGCACATCCAAAAATTCTGGAAAGATGTAAGTCATTAGGATATAACTCATACAAACGTTTCGATGATTATAGTAGTAAAAATTGCATAGAAATGGATATGGTAGGTTGTAAAAAAATGGAAATGATATGGGAATGCCAATGTACAGATAAGGTAGAAAATAAATAATATTATCTGAATAACACATACAATAAATATTACATTAATTAAAATCAAATTAAATAACTCTCAATTATATGACCTCTTTGGAATACTTACTTATGTTGTGTTTACTATTATCAATTTTAACTGATCATGAATTGTTCTGGATATTATTCTTCATTTTTCTTGGATTAATAATAAAAAATGCGCTACTTATAATTCTCACTATAATCTATGCACTTAAATAGTGCAAAACAATATAAAATTCTCAAAAGGGTAAATTATGTCAGAATACTTCGTTAAATTTGCCCTTAAAAGTCCCATGCCTGTAAATAAAAATGCTCTTACTCGCTATCTTACATTAGATAAATGCTTCAGAAACACAGGTAGAATGTACTTCATTGAGGACCTGGTAGATGCCTGCAATCAGGCACTTAAAGAATTGGACCCTAAATGTAAAGGTGTACAAAAAAGGCAGGTACAATATGATATAGATTACATGCGAAGTTCAGAAGGTTTTGGCGCACCTATTACAGCATATTATTTTGACAAAAGAAAATATTATCGTTATGAAGACCCAAAATTTACCATTCATCAAAAACTATTGCCCCACAATATCATTGAACTGTCTAAAGAAGTAGTTTGCTTTCTTACTCAGTTTGAAGGTCTTGCCCCTTTAAAGGAATTATACGAAAAATTACCTGAACTGGAAAAATTTTACGATATTAAAGAAAAAGAATCTTTTGTAGAGTTTGATTTCAATTTTGATTACGAAGGACTTAATAATTTTACAGAAATTTTTTCTGCCATTATGCACAATAAAGTACTGGAAATAAAATATCACTCTTTCGTAAAAAATGAAAACTATTCATATATTTTTCATCCTCATTACTTAAAAGAATATAATCATAGATGGTATGTAATAGGATATAATGAAACTGAAAATAAGTTCAACTGGGTATTAGGATTAGAGAGAATTCTATCAGTCAAAGAGTTAGTCAACAAAGATTATGTCCCGCCCAAAGAAAGCATTAAGGACTATTTTTACGACATCATAGGAATAACAAAAGAAGAAAATAAGAAACCTCAAAAGATAACTTTAATGGTACACCCATCTTTTGAAAAATACATCACTACCCGCCCATTTCATCCTTCTCAAAAAAACAAAAAGATAAATGAAGAAGGATGGAGAGAAATAGAATTAAATCTTATAATTAACGAAGAACTTATCAACAATTTAATGCCTTATATTCATTACATAAAAATTGAAAGTCCGGAAGAATTGAAGGAGAAAGTGAAAGAAAGATTAGAGACAGGTATTAAAAATTTACAATAGACTGGTATTCTACAAAATATCTAGATAGTAACTTTTTTATCTAAATTCCCTTTGATGTCAGAAAGTAAACTGTTAAGTAATTGGAAAATGAACTCATTTTGTAGTTTATCAGCTTTTTCAATATTTGTTTGAAAAATAATAAAGTTATTATTCTGCAATTGCTTTAAAATACTCAGAGTTTTTTCACTTAGCAACTTCTTCTCCATTAAAAAATTAAAATGATTTATAACATCTGTTAGGGAAAATTTTTCTAATTCAACGGGATGTTTACTATTCTCCATTTCTGAATTTAGGTGAACAATACATTCACGAACCAATATTTTTATTATATCTAGTAATAGCATAATTGAAGATCTGTAACATTTGTGTTTGTAAGCAACTATTGCTTCATTGAGTTTACTTTTGACGGATGCAACTAAACTTTCATTAAAGAACATTATTGCCTTACTATCCGAATCCAGCAGCATAAAATATGAGCTAATTTCTTCTGTATCTACACTCAAATTTTCCAATGTTATCTTTCTGCCTTTTGGGGTGGATTTAATAGTGCAGATCTTATTTTCTAAAAACAAAAAATTGTTTATCGTTTCTAATCTCTCTCTGAAGATATCATCGTTCTGATTAACTATCAAAGGATGAAGGAATCCATGCATTACTTGAGTGAATGGATTATCCCATAAAACCTTATCTTTTTCACAATTATGGGTAACAAACTTATTATTGACCTCTGATAGGATTTTTATGTCTATTGCTAATTCTCCACCCAATTTCATCAAAGCTGATCCGCAATGCATGCACCTGAAATAGCTTGTCTTTTCTGTCCCATTTATGAAAATTCTGGAATATCCATAACTTATATCCTCAGCTAAAACTTCCTGAAAGTAAACATCTTGGCTTATTTTATGAATATTATCTGCGTATCTATTTATTCTATCACCATTTACTCTTTCACAATATTTTTTGAAATAAAAAGAAGGATCAGAACGTATATACCTGTAATTTGAATATCCATCATTTATTAAGTAATACTCTTTTCCCTGAAACTGTTTGAGATATTTTTCTAATCGTCCCAGAGGGGTTTGATCTTGATAGTAGGGCAACAGTAAGTTTGCAGCATCTAAAAAATCCTGAAAATGGTTTTCACCATGCTTAATAATTTCTTCATAAATGTATTGAATGATTCTTTTAAGTATTAAATTATTCTCAATGTACATAAGTAATAGAATTTTAATTTTATTTAATTAGGAATACTTAAAAACATGTAACACAACTTTTTGTTTTGTCTTGTTTTTTGCAAATATAACTCAAAAAACTCTAACTATAAACAATACATGTTTAAAATTCTTTTTTATCCTCTGATTTAACATCTAATCCACATTCTTTAATAGTAAAATTAATAAATCCAATAACTTAATAAAGTAAGTATAATCACTCATGGCCTTAGTAATAGTTTCAATCCTTTCAGGAGTATGGACTATTTGATTTCTCGTGTAGAAAAAATTATAAATTTCAGTTAGTTCATTCTGTATCTCATCACTTAAGGAATACCATCTGTTTATATAATTTTTTTTCACGTAATAAAGGTAAATCATCAAAAAGCGTATGCCTTGGTTTTTCTCTCTTTCGGATAGCATTGAATACTCAGAAACATGGTATTTTTTTAATTTTGAATTATATTTAATTACATACTCAATTTTAGCTCTGTCACGATAATACCAATTTTCATTTTCCTCTATGAGTAAAACTTTATTAATCTTCTCTAGTATGATGTGAAGGTTTATATAAGAATAACTAAAGTCCAAATGGTCTTGAGCTTTTGTTATCTGTCTATAGAATGAATCCAACTGTTTACCAATTTCATTTCTTTGCTCTAAGTTGAAATAACATTTTTCATTCAACAGTATTTTCAATTCACTTACTTTGCAATATACATCAATTAAAGGGGACCGTCTAAAAGCATGTTTGATGTTACTTGTTAAGTAATTAATATACAAGAAAGATGGATTACTTTCATTCGGAGATTCTTTTATGATGTATCCATCTATTCCTATAGGCGTTAATTCTTGGTACTTTAATATATTATTATTTGCTGAAAAAATTAATACTTGTATACCCGGATTAAACTGTTTTAATTTTTTCAATACTGTAAAACTCACTAATTTGTCAATAGAATAATTGCCTATTATTTCTTCTTTTCTCAATAACAAATCTAATATGACTATATGAGGCTTAAAATCAATAATCTCTTCGAAAATTGTATCAATATTTTTCTGAGAAATACTTTTGGGATCAAGTATTTTGTATTGAATATTGTTAATATTAAAACATTTTGAAAAATACGCTCTCCATAGCTTTTTGGCCCGTTGATCAATATCATCATCTATTATAAAAATATTAGTTAAAGAAGTGGGCAGATCTTTATGTGTATATAAATTTTCAAATTCCTCTTGTAAGGAATTAGATTGTATGGTTAGTAAATAATTGAAATACAAATTATCATTTTCATCTTCAATTATAGACCCGCTACCTGGCAAAAGGATATTTAGCCACTTCGTGTACGTCCATTTATTTGAAGTAAAATGAGAATCATCGTATGTTCTTTTTGGTTTAATCGGTATACTCATCAATAATTGCTTAAATAAATCTTGATGAATGATATACTGAGGTATATCAGCAAACAACAAACTTTTTAATTCATCTTTTTTAAGTTCATAGTAATGGATGTTTGGTAAATTCAATATTGAACTATTTTCATACAATATCTTGAATAGCCAGGGATTTAGATAACCTATAAGGATCAATTCAAATTGATAAAATTTTCTTTGAGTCAACTTGAAATATAAGTTTAATATATCGTTTGTTGGTGAGAAATCTAATGGATTATTGGGATGATTGATATAACAGATTAAGCGAGCTTTATTTGAGTTTACAATATTGTTTATTGTATCTGGAGAGAATGGATCATCCAAAAATTTTAAGTTTATACCTTTACCTATCTCAAGAATATATTCTAAAACCCTCCTATTGAATATGTATAAAAATATAGAGCTCATTTATACTTTCTGCTAATTATAGATATCTCGCAATCCACCGTTCCACTATGTATATCACATCATTTTTATCAATACTTTTACTTTTCATTATCCAACTAATTACCTTCTCTTTGTCTTCTTTCAATTCATCAATATTGATCTCTTCTTGTATAAGAGGTATAATATTTTCAACATTCAATGCCTGAAAAGAATTTAAGAAAAACATCTCCTTTAACTTTTCATACAATCTAAGGATAATAAAAACTTTATAGTTTTTTCCATAAGTAAGTACTGCTAAGTTTATAATTTGAGTTTTTTTAAAGCTTTTGTAAAAATACATCAAATTCCCATAGAACTCTTTAACCTCAATTTTTGCATATCTCTCATTTACAAGATTGGTTTCTAATCCCCCACTAAACTCCGCTATGTAGAAATCTTTATTACTACTTAAAATTGTTTCAAATATCATGTTCTTCAATAATTTATTATTCAACAACAAATACGAAGCATGAAAACAAATACACTTTAAGTTTGGAAAGTGTAATAAAAAATCACTTAAATTTTCTCCACATGTTACCTTGTCTAGAAAAATTATTCCCTCACCCAAAAAATCTTTGTCAAATAAAAAGTTTTTATTATCAAACCTTTTGAGATCATCAATAACTAAAATCATAAGCTGTAAGGAATACGAACAATATAAGTAACATCTCGTTCAGTATTTTCAATAGGCACTGGATTGACCTGACTAATGTGACCTTTACTAATATCGTAGATAATGTTTTCGTTTAAAGTATCTATTTTATATCTCTTTCCATTTACATCAGTTAATAATATAGTTAGGTCACATATACAAAACCAATAATCCAAAAGTTGTTGAAAATCTCCACCGTAAAGATCTCTGATATCTTTCTGCCAAACAGAATTAATATGCCTTAGAGTAAGTTGTATGCAATTTTCAACCACTTCTATCGTTACTTTTAGCTTGTTGGATATTCTTGAATAACTCCTTAACCATTCTATCACAATTTCCAATCCATTGAAGAAATTATACACATCGGTAAATGCTGTTATATGACCTGGACACCTGTTTTCAAATTCTATATTCCATCCCTCCAATGAATTTAAATAACTTTTGAGTAGCTTCTCAAAAGTAAGATTTGGTCTATCATTTCTAAGTTCAATTAAAAATTTAAATTTTTCTATCTCGTCAGAAAACTTTATACCATTTATCATTATTTGACAAGGATTCTTTCCTTCGTATAGTATTTTATCTTTAACCTCTTCATTATTCCATGTAAAATTTATCTCATCATTCAAGAATGAGACATATATTTTTGATGAATATTGATAACCGAACGGATAAAAGAATTTTTTTATTAAATCAATAGTTCTTCTATTAACTGAAAATTGATATTTGCTCAAAAATTGGCTTATATAATCTTCGTTTTCATAAATATTTTTATATTTTTTAACGTCAGCTTCCTTATGTGTCAAAATTTTTAACATAGGATCTAAACGAAAGTTAGATAAAAACTCGAGAGTATTTTGTGGATAGTGTGGAATTTCATCAATTGAACTTTTTTCAGTATTATTTAGATAAATCCTACAAAAATCATCAGTGGTTGTTTCAGGATCCAACTCAGGATCGTTAACCATTTTTAAACAATTATTACAGATAAATATATCCTCTTCTGGCGCTTCTTTCCCTAGCAATAAAAAAATTTTATCTTTCATTCTAACAGGTTCATTACTGAAGATGTAACGGGATCCTTGATTTGCATATCTCATTTTAAATATAGTTTCACATTCATATATGTGAAATTTAGGTAGATATGTTTTTCTTCCTCTCACATTACAATAATATTCTCTTCTGTATCCATCACTCAAATACAGAAAACCTCTATATTGCTTAAAGAATATACCCTCTGATTTAAACTTTAAATTTCTATTTTCATAAATATTACTGCCTAAGTCAACCTTAATTTTTTCATATCTATAAAAAAAATCACTTTTTTGTTTTTCAATATCTTCCCGATTTAAGTGTAATACCTCCATTAGGTATTTTTCAAGTTGTTCGAATTTCATTCTGAATAAGTTAACTTTCTTGATAATGCTTTAAATAATGAATCGGTTGCTGCAACAATTCTAATCTCAACTCTTCTTGACTTATCTGCATCTATCGTTTTATTTGAATAAAATGTCAAATTTCCCAACTCATCCAATGTTCGTCCATAAGAAAAACCATTAGCAGTAAGCAAAAAATCCAAGTACTTTCTCTTTGCGTAATCAAGTTGTTTGTAAAAGGCATGACCTCTAATGTAAGCTAATAGGCTTCTTGCCCTCTCTTGAGATAGCTTTAAGTTGTATAAGTAATCACCTTTATCATCTGTATGCCCTTCTATTCTTATTTCAGCTATTTTATTTCTATATTCATCTTTCAAAACAATATTAAAAAACTTTGGAACAAAGTAGTCCAAAACATCTTTGAACTCTTGTTTTAACTCACTTTTATCATAATCAAATAATATCTCATCTTTTACAAATTTAATTGAAAGATTAGCGCTGTCCAATCTAAACAAGGAACTATCGGCTCTAAATTCTTTAATAAATAATGTCTGTAATTCTCTCAATAAATTAACATAACTTGACTTATAACTTTGTACAATTAGATCGGTTTCTTTACTTTTATCTTTAACTGCTTTCATAAAAGCAACAGAAATAAAAAGAAAAATGAGCATTAGAAATGTCATTAAATCCGCGTAAGGAATCCAAAAACTCTCTTTTCTTGATGACATAATTTAATTATTTATTAATTAAATATTTTTTTAACGATTCTTTTCAAGTACCAAGTATTTTTGAGCAACAGTTTTCATTAAAGAGTCAAAATTCTTAAATAAATTCTCAATTCTTTCATTAAATGAACGGTCCAATTTACCAACATCAGTGGCTAACTTTTTATTAGCTTCTTCAATGAGAGCTATACCTTGTACCAATTTTTTCTCGATATCCTTCCAAAATTCGCTATTCATATCTTTTAATCTCTCAATTTGATTAAGCTTAATGATTAATTCTTTTGTTGCCTGAGTTAAAATTTCAGATTTAGATAAATATTCATTAAACTTGCTTGTGGAAGCAGCGACATTCTTTGTTGCAACTTCTAATTGACTGCTAATCTCAGTAAATTTTTTGTCATCTACCATCACTTTACGTAATTCTTGTAAAATTTTGCTTAAAACAGAATTTTCATCAACCAATTCTTTTGTAGACTCTGTGATTTTTTGAATATTTTGAGAAGATTTTTCAATTTCACCCGAAACCATATTAAACTGATTGATTAATGCTTCTATTTGTTTTTTATTCTCTATTTGCCAAGCATTTAAGTTTTTGACACTATTATTAAGTTCATCAAAATTTTCTTGAACCAATCTAGAAATGAGTTGAGTCATTTGAGTATTAAAATCTGTAATCACTTTCTCCATGGATTCCACTAATGCTTTGGTATTATTTTCCGCAAGTTGTTTATTGAATTCATCAAATTTCTGAATGGTAACCTGATGTGACTTACTTATTGTCTCGTTAATATCTTTAATAAATGTTTCTATTTTATTTACTCTCTCATTTAATAGGTTTATTGTATTAAAGTTCTTGTCATTTATATCATTTAAAATCTTTAATATGTCTTTGTAATAATCTCTCAATTGATTATTTTCATCTCTCAACTTTTGAATTTGAGTAAGTAAACTTGTCTCTCCAGAACTGCCGAGGCTATCCTTAATTTCTTGCAAAACATTTCGTGTTTTCACAAATTCCATTGACAAACTATTTTCATTTTCTCCTCGGATAGCATTAATAATATCTCTCTTAAATGTTTGCATATCTTGGTTTAAAGAAACTATAGAAGTTAGTAAACCATCAGTAATTTCTTTTAATTTATTCAATTCTTTATCTTGGGTAGTAGAAAGTTCCTCTTCATCCAATTTTTTCAGAATTTTGGCAACATAGAAATTATAAAAAATCAAACCCAAAATACCTATTAAAGAAGCATAAAAAGCTGTTTTTAAACCATCTATCAGTTGAGGAATACTATTATCAATATCCTTTAAGTCAAAGTTTCTTAGGCCGTACGCAACACCTGCGAATGTACACAATATACCCAAAGTTGGAAAAAACTGTGGAATAATCTCTAAAAAATACCTATTTGATAGTAACGATTTAATTTGCTTTAAGTTAGACCTAATTAATATAAATGAAAAGATTACAGAGAATAATAAAAATAACAGCCCCCCTTTCTCAATTAAACCGGCAAAAAATCCAATTACCTCATATAAACCATCCATATTTTTTTGTGCAAAAATAAACATAAATATTCTTTACATTTAACAAAATGTATAAAAAATTTTAACATTTAAAATTAATTTTCGCAACCAAGGAAATTATTCATCATCATAAATAAAATTAATTAACTTAAAGTATTAGTTGTTTGCCCATACAAAATGATAATCTCAAACTTATATACTTCAAATACATTAAATTAAACAAGATTTACGCCCACAATGAGAATAGATAATTCTTCCTCCTACTATTTAACGCTCTCGTATTATACAAAAACTATGCTTTGTCACCTGAAAAGAGAAATTCTCCCTTAAAATCTTCTGGTTCTTCCACACGTGCAAAAATATTGCACAATGTAAATTTATGTTTGCAGCAGAAATAATTCTCTTATGATAGAAGCATACATCAATAACCCACGAAATTCAGAAATTAAGGATGCAATAATAAACGCCATAAAAAAGGCCGAGCAAGAAATTGTAATGGCCTTGTATATTTTTACCGATAAAGATATAATGGATGCTTTATCTCACTTTATTGTATCAAAAACATATTCAAAATTGATTTTGCTGTTAGATAGTCAAAATATTCCTAATGAATTTATGAACAATGAAAATTATGACCGCATTATACAACTTAAAGAAAATTACCCAGACCGGGTATTTTACAAAATCATGCCCTCATCTGATTCTATTATGCATCATAAAATAATAATAATAGACAGATTTTTATTAGGACTAGGTTCTTATAATTACTCTTCTAATGCTCATAATTACAACTATGAATCCTATGTATTTATTACTGCCGATGAAAACCCCTATTTGATAAAAAAATTTCATTCTGAAATATATAACATAATGAATTTAAGCCAATACGCTGAACCCGTTTCTGATATTCGTATAAAAACTGTACCTGTAATACAACTAAACAAAAATAATACAGAAAAACACATTATCATTAATCATCATGATACAAATACATTTATTTATCCAATTCAAATCAAACTTATCTATAGCGGTAAAAATATATACAAAGTAACTCTAAACTATGAAGAACACTCTATTACAAAAAATTACAATGGACAACAGCCAGATGAAAATTACTTCATATTCTCTCCAAATTATTCTCAAAACATAAAAGTAACTTTTACTGATTGGAACGGAAGTTCTGTAACACTCTCAAAGTTCATACATGTGCACAAAAAATCTGTACTATCTACACAAGCATTTGAAATATTTTACAACACTTCCCAAATCATAGTCACCAATCATGAAAAATTTACTCAAGATATTTTACAAAAACATAAAATAAACTAATAAAAAATACATCTATGACTACCAGTCAATTAAATAACAATAAATCATACCAAAATATGGAAAATAATAAAAACAAATCAATCACAAACACTTCTCTCTTAAACAAACTTGACTCTTTCTTCCTTTGGGTAGCAAATACAGACACTGATATTCTTAAAGAATGTCCTCAGTTCGATAAAAACAAACAAGTAGTTACAGGCATAACATTATTACTGCTATATATCCTATCTTTTACATCTTGCTACTTTGCTGTAACAGAAACTAGTATATTTAATAACAACCTGTTTTTTCAATTACTCATATCTTTTATTATCTCATCTATTATTTTCACAATAGACCGCTATATTGTTTCATCACTTATATTAAATCCGAATGAACCCTTTTACAAAAAAATATTCAATATACAATCTATAGTTCGATTAGTATTATCAGTAATCATTGGCATCATCATCAGCAACCCCTTTGAACTAAAAATTTTAGAAGACAAAATAAACAATTACACGCTTAACCAGAAACAATCCTTTATTGAAAAAATCAACACAAAAAATATAGAAGATGTATCTGCAAGGAAAGATATAGATTACTTAGAGAAAAAATTAAATGAATTGAAGAAAGAAAAAGAAAATATTATTGAAAATATAACCAAAGAAAGTAAAATTGCAGATACTAAAAATCTGGGTTATATCATTGTAAAAATTACAGACAATGAAAACAAAATAAAATATATTCGTAATTATACTCAAAGAGGTAAAACCGCATTATCACTCATTCAACAATACAACGAACATCTTTCAAAAATCAATCAAAGCATTGAAACCATACAGGCAGAATTAACAGCAAAGAAAAACAGATTCAATCAAAAAATAGAACAAGACAAAAACTATATCAAAGAACTAGAAGAATCCAAACAATATGGATTTTTAGAAAAAAATGAAATACTTTCAAAACTAAAAGAAACATCATCCTCTGTTTTTTACACCTGGCTCTTTATCATTTCTTTTTTTGTGCTAATAGACATCCTGCCTACTCTTATTAAAATATTATCAAAAGGCAAATATGAGCTCATCATATATTATAATTATCAGCAACAAAGCGCTGAATTAAATGCTCAATTCGAATCATTTAAAGAAAATCAAGAACTATTGGTAGAACAAATAAAAAGAGAAAACCGCCTTAAAAATATTCAGAACGAAAAAGAAACCCTGCTCATCGAAAACCAACACAAAGAAGACATGCTGAAATCTCAACACCACTACGAAACGCAACAATTACATCTTGAAAATGAACTTGAAAAATTAAAACAACATTACATACAAGAAAGCACCAAAAATAAACTTACATTTGAAAGCTTTATGGACGACCTCAAACAAACCGAAGAACACAAAAAGAATATGGTTAAAGTGAAATCTCAACACGAATACGAATTAGAAAAACTCAAACAAATCAAAGA